>NZ_JAVRCI010000043.1:59209-59327 GCF_034530835.1 Nostoc sp. DedQUE12b
AAAGGCTCATTAAAGGAGTTCAAAGGCTCATTAATGAAGCTCAAAGGCTCATTAATGAAGCTCAAAGGCTCATTAAAGGAGTTCAAAGGCTCATTAATGAAGCTCAAAGGCTCATTAA
>NZ_JAVRCI010000044.1:0-58029 GCF_034530835.1 Nostoc sp. DedQUE12b
CGACTACCCGAATTCAATATATTTATTGCATAAATTCTCAAAACCTCACCTGAAAACTGATTTACTAAGGTTTTAGCTTTAGTTTTACCCCACCCTAACCATCACTGCGATTAAGTAGGTAATGTTTGGGATTTAAGAAGAAATTCGACTTGTGTGTACACGGTAGCTCCCAACCTGGGAGAGGGGCTGGGGGTGAGGGCAAAACGTTGTCGCCAAGTGGGTTTCACCTTAAGTTGACACCAATAGGCATTGCCATGCCCTTACCAGCATATTTGTATCATTAGTAAAGTGAAATGGTATTAAACAAAGCGATCGCTCAAGACTTATTTTTCACATTAGCAGATACCACTACAGATTTTTTGGCTACAAGTTCTAATTCCAAGTTTTTTGAATAAACTGGATTTAAAACTTTTTCCTTTACTCTACCAACTGATAATAAATATACTTGAGATGTTGGGGTTGTAGATGTAGGTGAACCAACAATAATTTCAGGGTTACTTGTTGAGCGGGCGCAAGCTATTCCCGAAACAAGTTCAACAATTAGTCTGCTAATTTTGGGAGTTTTAGCAGCATTTCCTGCGTTCAAGCATATCCAAAAATCGCGCTATTAGTTCAGGTAAAACAATTAGGTTTGCGTTTGAATAATCAACCCTTAACCTGATTGCAAATAAGCATTAAAGTTGCGCTGTTACACTTCGCTATGATTCAAACGCGGTAATAAGGAAAATATATGCAAAACTTCAATATTGAGCGCTTGCTATCAAGTCGGCTGAGACGGCGACAAGTTTTAATTGGGACTGGAACCTTAACTGGTTTTGCGATCGCCAATCAATGGTCTAACAAAGTTCAAGCCCTGCCCCGATTCTCTAATTATCCCTTTAGTCTGGGTGTTGCTTCCGGTGAACCACTTCCAGATAATGTAGTGCTGTGGACGCGTTTAGCTCCCGATCCGCTCAATGGTGGTGGGATGCCACCATATAATGTTCCAGTGCAGTGGCAGATTGCTAGCGACGAAAAGATGCGGCAAATTGTCCGCAGTGGCACACAGATGGCTACTCCAGAATTTGGACACTCTGTTCATGTAGAAGTGCAAGGATTAAAACCTGCACGATGGTACTGGTATCAGTTTAGGGTGGGCAATGAAGTTAGCCCTATTGGGCGGACTCGCACAGCTCCTAACCCGCGCGATCGCGTTGAGCGCTTCCGCTTTGCCTTCGCTTCCTGTCAAAACTGGGAGCAAGGATACTTCGCCGCCTACAAAAACATGGCTCAAGAAGATTTAGATTTGGTGGTTCACCTCGGTGATTACATTTACGAGGGAGCGCCGAGAGCGAATGCACTCCGACCTCATGAAGGTAATGCAGAGCCAGTGACACTGGAGGAGTATCGCAACCGCCACGCCCAATACAAAAGTGACCCCAACTTGCAACAGACTCATGCTGCATTTCCTTGGCTAGTCACTTGGGACGACCACGAAGTTGACAATAATTGGGCGGATGAAATTCCTCAAGATCCAGAAAAACAATCACGCCAAGCTTTTCTAGCTCGTCGTGCTGCTGCTTTCCAAGCATACTACGAACACATGCCACTGCGGGATTTTTCAAAACCTAGAGGCATTGATATGCAGCTGTATCGACGCTTAAACTTTGGTAACTTGGTTGAATTTAATGTTCTCGATACTCGTCAATATCGTAGCGACCAACCTTGTAATGACACTATTGAACCACGCTGCCCAGAAGCTTTTGATCCAAATGCCACTATGACTGGTACTGAACAAGAGCAGTGGTTGTTCCGCAATCTAGAGCGTTCTAGGGCACGCTGGAATGTTCTTGCTCAACAGGTTGTCTTTACCCAGCATGACTGGACAGCAGGCCCTGA
Organism: Nostoc sp. DedQUE12b; assembly: GCF_034530835.1. Lineage (NCBI taxonomy): Bacteria > Bacillati > Cyanobacteriota > Cyanophyceae > Nostocales > Nostocaceae > Nostoc > Nostoc sp. DedQUE12b. Next base: position 1,879 of record NZ_JAVRCI010000044.1, read on the forward strand.
GGCTGCGTTTAATATTGATGCTTGGGACGGCTATGTAGCTGCCCGCAACCGTATTCTCAACTTTCTTGCTCAACGTCAGCCAGCCAACCCAGTTGTCATTACTGGTGACACACATTCTAGTTGGGTAAGCGACCTGAAAGCTGATTACAATAACCCTAACTCTGCTACAGTCGGTACTGAGTTTGTTGGCACATCGATTACCTCAGGCTTTGGCGCTAGTGACCGAATTGAGAAGGCTTTACCAGAAAGTCCGTGGGTAAAATATTTTAATGGTAGACAACGCGGTTATGTTGTTTGTGACCTCAATCATCAGCGTTGGCGTAGTGACTATCGACTACTAGCTCCATCTCCAGAGACTGGGCCTACTGTGCCTAACCCAAATGCCCCAATCATATCGACAGTCTCGTTTGAATTGCCGAATCAGGGAAAAGTAGAGCGGGTTCAATAGGTTCAAGGCTTTTTTAGATCAGGCTGGCTCCACATGCCAGCCTTTGATGCGATGCCTACGGTGGTAACAGAGCTTGCCGTAAAAGCTACGCTTAGGGCGCAGCCTCTCGTAGAGAAGTGCGGGCTACGTCTACGCACCTCGAAAATTGTGTATTAGTATATGGTAATACAACAGTAGTTTTTTGGAGATTGATTTTATACCCAAAGGAATGCAAGAGAGCGATGCCTACGGCGGGCTACGCCTACGCAGCAAGTTGTGAGATAATGTTTTCTAGCCAGTCGTTTGTCAATTATCTATCTCCCAATCTTCAATCAACAAGTTATTAACCCGCTTAAATTCTCTGGTGTTATGGGTAACAAGGGTTAAGTTGTTTGTCAGTGCGATGGTGGCAATTTGTAAATCATAAGCTCCAATTGGAGTGCCTAATGCTTCTAGCTGAGATCGAATCATTCCAAATTTTATTGCTGCGAGATCGTCAAACGGTAGTGATATAAATTGGGCTAAAAATTCTTGCTGTAAGGTAAGATTACGTTCTGGGTTGACACTTTTCATTGCGCCATAAAATAATTCAGCTTTGACGATTGAGCAAACGGCAATATCTTTGGTAGGAGTGGTTTCTAGTTTCTGCTTTAAGGTGAAATTTTTACCACGCATATAGATAATGCAAGTGTTAGTATCTAGCAGAAATTTCACAGTATGGGTTCGCGTTCTTGTTGTTGTCCTTGGGGATGGCGAAAGAATGTTTCATCTTGAATACATCCATAGAATTTAGCCAAAGGATATTCTGGAGTTTCAATTTGGGTTTCTGGTTGTAAGGACTCAATGAGTGTTTTTAGCAATGTCAGACCTCGGCTAAGGTCGAGTTCTTCGGTGAGTTCAGCCAAGGGGGATTGACGGAAGAATTCTGAAAGTTTGGTGGGTTGGTTTGGGTGGGTGTTGTGTATGGTCAGGCTTTGGGCAAGGAATTGGATAATATATAGTTTATCGTTGGGGGAAAGCTGAAGGAGTTGTTGTTCGAGTTCTGGGATAGCCATGATGGGGTTTAAGTGGAGGATAATTTTATTTTACTTTCATTCTTCAGGGGTTAATTTAGTTTGACTCGTTTTTACCTATTAATAGTTATTGCATTATCTAGATTTATCACAACTCATATAGGATTGCTATATACAAACAAAGTCCGCCTACGCGGACTTTACAAAAATACTTATTTCAATAATTGCCGTAGCTGTTTTAGTTAGCTAAAACTAACTCTGTCTCATCTTTCGATTCATCTCTGATTTTAAAGTAGTAATAAAGATTACCAACAGTTAGGTCTGATGCCTGTTGTAAATTAGATGTAACTAATGTTTTATAACCAGTAATTCCAGCTTGTTCACTAATATAAAATTCGTACTCTCGACGTAGTTCAGGCTCAAAGAGAAATAGCAGCTGGTCACGAAGCGAATAAAAATGAGACTTTTCGGCTAAACTCTTATAGACTAATTGTTCTGGCGGTTCAGCTAAATTAATTGTAGAGTTGTGAGTATCTAAACTATTAAAATCAGTGCTACTTAAAAGTTTTAATTCTGATGAAGGAAGCGATTGCATCCAATCAACATGATTTTGCCACGAATCCAATACTGCTAAATCATGATTTTTAATGCGGATAATTTCGGGAAAGAGAAAATCAAGCTCATCATGTGATTCGCAGCGATTAATCACAGTGAGAGCATCTTTACAAATTTTATCTTGGAGTAGGATGAGGCGATCGCTAACTGCCGAAACCTCATTCTGCACTTGATAAGTTGCAACAATCGCCTGTTCAATTGCCCAAGCACACTCAAGTCTGCGTAATTGACCAGCTGCACAGGTTTCTTCTAGTAGGTGGGGATTGCTATAATCTGCTAAAGCCGTAAATAACATTCCCCTGACACCATCAATTTCAGCGTTTCTGCGGCTAAAATCTTGCAATTGCATCGCTGAACGGAAGCGGTTAATCGCCTGGATAAACACTCCATACGCCCTCACTAAAGCCGTGCGATGTTGTTCAAATTTGATATCTTGGGCTACTTGCTCGATTATTTGTCTAATTTCTACTCCTTGGTCTTTCAAGGCTTGTTTCAAGTCAATAAAGCCGTTTTTAACTTCCAGCCTCATTTGCTCTACTTCTTTTCTTAATTTCATTGTTTGGTGCAGGTTGACTGCTGTTAATGCTACACCTGCGATTGTCCCCACACCAATCAAGGCTGTAGTTGCTTGCAGCACACCCAAGCTAGTCTGTATAGTTTGCAAACCATTCAGTACTGCTGTAAAGCCTTGGTGAGTTTGATACATCTGCGCCCCACTAGTGACTAAATTAGAAGCTGCTATCAGTGGAGATAAAGGGCTGTTGTTAACAGTAGCACCAATAGCATGAGCAACAAACTGGCCGCTAACTTTATCTCTAACCATGCTTATGGGTACTCCATTGCTAAAGACTTGTAGATATTTACCAGTTTCAATACCAGCTTGAATTGCAGGCGCAAATTGGAACAGCATATTTTTAGGTTGCTAAAAGCTAATTTTCTTGAGCCTAACTGGTATAAAAAAGTAAAGATAACCGTATTTATTCGGTATATTAATTAATTTTGTCTAAATCTGGGCATACTAAACCTGAAAACTTATTACCTTACATAGTTTATGGATACTTCACTAGTTAACTCTCAGACTGTTGAGCTATTTTCGCAGATTACCGGACAAAAACTGACTAAAAAGAATCTCACGCCACCTGTGATATTTCTGGCAAATTTAGTCACGGTGCTGCTGGGAGTGATATTTGTAGATGGAACAGTCGCAGAGTCAGAAAAGCAACGTTTGCTAACAACCCTTTATCGATTTAGTAATCCAGAAAGTGATGTGCGTAAGTTGACACATTTGATGATTAAGGGAGTCAAAGATAATCAAGTTTATAAGCAAGTTAATAGCTTATTAGCATTAGCGGCTCCACTTTCAGAGTCAGAAAAGCTTTTGTTGATTAGCTTCGGCTATGAAATGTCAGCAGCAAATGGTGAAATTGACCCCCACGAGAAAAAATATTTGGAGATGATTGGCAACCAGCTAGGCATTAAACCACAACATTTAGCAATTTTAGAGGCTGCTTTTATTCATCAAGAAAATGTGGAGTTTGCTGCTCTAAATGAAGTGAATTTTTTACTCAATACTGCTCGCTTTCAAGAACTGGATAATATATTTGTCAAGGCTGCAAATGATATACTAGCCGCTCTACCTGCTAAACCTGAAACTAAAGTAACTGGACAGCATAGCAATATATCTTATAGAGAATTGGCAAAGTTTAAAGAAAATCGTCAGCAATTAGAGACTTATTGTAATCAAATTTACCAAGTGCTTAAAGATTGTAATGAGCGTAGTTTTTTACCTCATACTTTGATAGAAGAAATAGAAGAAGTATTTAAAAAAATTAAATCACAACGGTTTCGTTTAGCAGTTGTAGGCGAATTTAGCAAAGGAAAATCAACCTTACTAAATGCCTTACTAGGTGAAGAAATCCAACCTGTAAGAGCAATTCCCTGTAGTGGTACAGTTACAGTTCTCAAATATGGAATAAAAAAGCGCGTATTCTGTCGTTACAAAGATGGACGATATGAAGAGATACCTTTTGAGCAGTATAAAGTTAAGGCAGCTATTTCCAGAGAAGCTGCAACAGAGCATCGTAGTGATGAACTAGCACAATCTGATATTGAAGAAATTATTTTTGAGCATCCTGAGTTACTGTTATGCAAAAGTGGTGTTGAAATTCTAGATTCTCCTGGACTAAATGAACACCCTGATAGAACATCTATTACTTATAAATTGCTCAAAAATACTGATGCAGTGATTTTTCTAACGGATGCAATGCATCTACTTAGTGAAAAAGAAAAAGAATTGATACAAGATGTGAGATACCAACTTAATGGTAATCATGAATATCAGCCTGCTGAAAACCTTTTTATTTTAGTGAATTTTATGGATTCACTTGAAGAAGAGGAAGACCGTCAAGATGTGAGACAGCGACTAGAAAGCTTTATTAAAAACAAAAATTTACTTATTTCAAATGGTGAACACCGTGTCCATTACATTTCTGCAAAAGCTTCCTTAAAGGCTATTTTAAATAATAGGATTGATGATGAATATCTAAAAAACTTTCATACTTTCACTCAATCTTTAGAAAAGTTTTTGACAATTGAGCGCGGTTATTTACAAAATAAGCAATTCGTAAATAAAATAAATGGCCGTATTCAAGCAGGATTAGATGGTTTGCGTCAGGCTAAGGATACTTTAGACGGTAATATAAAACTTTCTGAAGCTGGAAAGTTAGAAATATTAGAGCAAATTGGAGAAGCAAGTGGACGTGATGTCAGAATACAAGTTTTAGCTAATGAGGTAAGAGATTTAGCATTGGAGGAAGCAAACAAATCTTGGCACGAATGGATCGAAGGATTAATTGAAAGATTAGCGAATAAGTTAGAACACTGGACTTCATCACATAATCCAATTTTTAGTCAACAGCAACTTAGGCAAGATTATGTTAATCAATTCATCCGTGACTTACAAAATGAAATTGATATATGGGGCGAAAAAGAACTTAAAAATAAAATCCTTAAACCACACTTTGAATTTTTAGATAAATGTATTAATGAAGAATTAAATGCACTTCGAGATAGATTGCAGGTTATTGACAAAGAAGTAAATACTGATTTCAGCAAACAAATAAATTTGGCAATAAATGATATCGGAGATAGTTTTGGTGATTTATTTTCTTACATCAGTGGAGGTCTTTTTGCAGGTGGGTTAGGCGCTGGTTTACTAATGTTACTGGGGCTAGGTGGCCCAATTATGTGGGCAGTAACGGGTGTAGGGGCTGCAATAGCTGGAGCGCTAGGCTTCGGGATGAGTGGAATTCATGATCAAATTAAGCTCAAAGTATTTAAAACAGGCTGTGAAAAATTTGCTAAATCTACAGAACAACTTACAGATAAAATTGGCGAAACTATCGGTTTAGTTTTTGACAATCGAATAGAAGCAGCAGTTAAAGTTATTGAGAAAGCTATTTGTTTGTGCGAAAACCTCCTAGAACAGCAAGAAAAAGCTCACAACGAAACCCTGGAACAACGTGAGGCTGAAAAGATGTGGATTTACCAAAAGCGCGAAGAACTTGAGCAGGTACAGAATGGGTTGGAAGTGATTCTCAGTAAATGCACTATTGTTTAATTGCCTTCCTTACAGGCTTCAGTTCTTAACAAGAGCTGCGATCGCAGGAATTTGCCCACCTAAATGGCGGGCTACAAAGTACTTTACTTCAGTGGATCGTGCCCCCAATTCTTCAAAGAATAGCACCAACGTGTGTGTTCCAAATCACCCGATGGCTTCTGTGCAAGATGACGATGGACGTAACTAATAACTTTCTTCATGTGCGAAAGGTCATCGTTGGTGTAATCATCCTTTTTCTGCAATAGCTGGATGATACGCTGTCCAGATTTATGACCGATTGACTCATCGTCGCCATCCTTTTGCCCGACAGTTTGTGACTCATCCGTATCTAGCCAAGACTCTAGTTCTTTAGGTGTCATATTGACAGCTTGATGAAACTCGTCAATCACCGCTTTAACATCTTTACTCATGACTAGGCATTACTCCTCTACTTTCTTCAGAGCATCAGGCTTGTGAGCAGCTTGTTTCCCTGTCTTATCGCTTTCAACTAAGTACTCAGGGTTATCTTCACTTGCAGCAATATGGTGTTCTTTAATATCTGTAGGTGAAGTCAGCTTCTTTACAACTTTGCCAGTTGTCTTACCTTGTGAAGTGTTCCATTCAACCCGATCACCTTTTTTGAATTGTTCAGCCACATTCATCTCCTGTTTGATGTTTTATACCTACTAAGGTCACATTATGTCTGCGACTGCAAAAGCAGCCATCATTCTAGTGATAGAGAAAACATCCATTATTAAGCCAGTAGTTGAATTAGGCGTGAGATGAAAAAATTAGGCGATCGCTACAACTATCTTGATACAAAAGCGGTACTGCATCTATGCCCGTCGTAGACATTGCCTCATAATAAAGAAAGATTAAGCAGATTGTCAAAAAACTCTCAATGAGCCAAACTAGCCTAAATTTAGTTGCAATATCTATCTTTGTCATGACCCTATCGGTACTGGTGGGGCCATTCTTCAACTTATCTCCGGCAGTACCAGCACTTGCTACTTTCACCATCTTAGGCATAGCGACATTAGATAGCTTCAGCTTGCAAGGCAAGGGTGGTACTATCTTTGTAGATTGGATTGCTGGTTTTTCAAAAGAACACCGCGATCGCATCGTCCACCACGAAGCAGGGCATTTTTTGGTTGCTTACCTGTTGGGTATTCCCGTTACTGGCTACACACTCAGCGCTTGGGAAGCCTGGAAACAGGGGCAACCTGGACAAGGCGGCGTTAGCTTTGATGATGGCGAATTAGCATCTCAATTAGAAGTGGGTAAAATCAGTGCCCAAATGCTAGACCGCTACTGCACTGTTTGGATGGCAGGTATTGCTGCTGAAACCCTGGTTTTTAATAATGCTGAGGGTGGATTTGATGATAAAAACAAGCTGATAGGAGCCTTGACAGTTTTGGGCTTTTCTGAATCAGTTTATCAACAGAAACTGCGGTTTCATGCACTCCAAGCAAAAACCTTACTGCAAGAAAATTGGTCTAGCTACGAGGCTTTAGTTAATGCCATGCGACAACGTACTTCGGTAGAAGATTGTCATGCTGAGTTAGTAGTAGGGAGTGGGAAACAGGAAGTTATATCAAGTTAGTAATGAAGAGTTTGTAGTAAGCAGTTTAGTGCTTAAAAAAGAAGGACTAAAGTCCTTACTACGAACTCATTAACATTATCTTAAACAGAAAAGTTATTCAACTCTGGCGCGGAGTGCAGGAGATGGAAAAAGATTTTCAAATCCAGCTTGTCGCTCAGTTAAAGATTCTAGAGCATCGTTCCAAAGACTTTCATAATAAAAGAAGGTTACGCCTAGACCGCGTTCTTGGGCAGCCCGCACCTGAGACTTAATTTGCTGCATAGGAACAGGGTTATTTCGTAACCCTGTCATAATGCCAACTCCAGTTGGAATTGTTTGTTGCGCTTCTTGAATTTCTGCGCGAGAAATATTGTCCACAAAACTTTTCAGATCCGGACGATAAATTTGCACAATTAACTCGTCCACAATATTTTGCCGCATCCAACCTAGCCAATCTTGCAGGTGAAATTTGTAAGCAAAATCATAGTAATTAGGAGAAACAGAGAAAATTGCCTGGGGTTTTCTCTGCTTCACAGCTTGGTTAAGTTTTACCATGAACGCCGTAATCTTATCTGCTCGCCACTTTACCCATGCCGCATCTTGGGGATTCTTTGGGGGAGCATTTTTCGTTTCTTTGGTGTACAAAGCAACTGTATATTGATCGTAACCAAATTCGTGAGGCAAACTCATGTGATCGTCAAACTGAATGCCATCGGCATCATATTGGGTAACAGTTTCTAGCACAAGATTGGTGATGAATTGTTGCACTTGTGGATGAAACGGATTGAGCCACATCACCTCACCAGCTGCACTGTTTGAAGTTTGGCTACCATCCCGCTTTTGTGTGAACCAATCTGGGTAATTGATTGCTAGTTCTGAGGTTGGGGGAGCCATGAAACCAAATTCAAACCAGGGAATTACTAGCAATCCTTTGCGATGGGCTTGGTTAATCAGGTCTGCGAGAATATCATGTCCATCTGAACCTTTGTAGACAAAAGGTTGAATGCCTGCACTTTGTGCGATCGCACTGGGATGCATTACATAGCCAGAATTCCACACCACAGGATAGATTGTGTTGAAGTTCATCCGTCGTAATTGGCTCACCGCATCCTGCACTTTGTCCCGATTTTTGAGGGTGTCAAAATCATTAGTGGTCATCCAAACCCCGCGAATTTCCTGACGAGGTAACTGTGCGATCGCAGGGGTGAAACTGTCCACCAGCAATACACTAACAAACGATATTAAAATGAGAATGGGAAAAAAAGACTTGAGTAGTCGCCGCCAACTTTGGACAATAAAAGATGATTTCATAAATTTGAATGATGCATTAGCTACCCACACACGCCATTGTTCGCTTTTACGATTGAATCTACTAACCATATAGTCTACAAGTATTTATGCTTAGTACAGAATTGATGAGTTGGTAGTTGTTCGTTCCTTGCTTATGGAACTTTTGCACCAAAAAACTAAAACAGACAAATTAAGATAGTTGACGCAGCTAATAAGCATTTGTGCCCAATAGATATTGGTATGGGGAATGAGTGTTGAGTGCTGAGTGCTGAGTGCTGAGTGCTGAGTGCTGAGTGCTGAGTGCTGAGTGTTGAGTGCTGAGTGCTGAGTGCTGAGTTAGGAGTTAAGAGTTAGAGTTTTGTTTATCTCCTTGTCCCCTCATCTCCCCTGCTCCCCTGCTCCCCTGCTCCCCTGCTCCCGATCTTCACATTCCCCCATGCCCTACCTGTGTCACAATAAAGAACTGTAATAAGAAAAATATTGTTAAGGTAATTTAGTGAGTCCAACTGCTCAATCCACGGCAAGTGCGCGTCGCGTAGTATTTCCTTTTACGGCAATTGTGGGCCAGGAAGAAATGAAACTGGCGCTGCTATTGAACGTGATTGACCCCAAAATTGGGGGTGTAATGATTATGGGCGATCGCGGCACCGGGAAATCCACAACTATCCGGGCGCTGGCGGATCTGCTACCAGAAATTTCTGTGGTTGCTAATGACCCCTTCAGTAGCGATCCTAGCGACCCTGACTTGATGAGCGATGAAGTCCGCCAACTGTTAGAACAAGGGGCGGAAATTCCCGTAGCTCACAAAAAAGTTCAAATGGTAGACCTGCCGCTAGGAGCTACAGAAGACCGAGTTTGTGGCACAATCGACATCGAGAAAGCTTTATCTGAAGGTGTCAAAGCTTTTGAACCGGGACTGCTGGCAAAGGCTAACCGGGGCATTCTCTATGTGGATGAAGTCAACTTACTAGATGACCACCTTGTAGACGTGTTACTCGACTCCGCTGCCAGTGGATGGAACACTGTAGAACGAGAAGGTATTTCTATCCGTCACCCAGCGCGTTTCGTGCTTGTGGGTTCTGGAAACCCTGAAGAAGGCGAACTACGCCCCCAACTGCTTGATCGCTTTGGGATGCACGCAGAAATTCACACCGTCAAAGAACCAGCTTTGCGGGTGCAAATCGTAGAACAACGGGCGGATTTTGACCAAAACCCGCCAGTATTTCTTGAAAACTATAAAGCCCAGCAAGAGGCATTACAACAGCAAATTGTCAATGCTCAACAGCTTTTGCCAGAAGTGAAAATTGACTACGATCTGCGGGTGAAAATTTCTGAAGTCTGTTCAGAACTAGATGTAGATGGTTTGCGGGGTGACATTGTTAGTAACCGCGCTGCCAAAGCGTTAACAGCTTATGAAGGACGCACTGAAGTTACAGTTGATGATATTCATCGTGTAATTACGCTATGCTTGCGTCACAGACTGCGGAAAGACCCTTTAGAATCGATTGATTCTGGCTACAAAGTCGCCAAAGTTTTTAGCCGCGTCTTTGGCGTCGAACTACCAGAAAGTGATACTGCACAAAAGAACGGCACAGGTCAAAAATTAGGAGCTAGGGGTTAAAAGTTAGGAGTGAGGAGTTAGGAGTTAGGAGTGAGGAGTGAAAAGTTTTGAATGGAAAGCTGCTTCGTAACTTATAACTTTAATTCTTCACTCACCACCGACTATATAATTCACAACTTTTAACTTTTAACTCAGCATTCACCACTAACTATATAATTCCTAACTCCTAACTCTTAACTCCTAACTCTTAACTTAGTACTGAAATATGAGATTTTGGTCTTTTTGGTTCAACAGCTTTGTTCTATCTAGCCAATACAACCCGCCCAGGTTTGTAGAATTATTGATGCTCTTATTAGCGATCGCAATGCTGGCAATAGCCAGTATTTTACCCGATATGCCCTATTTAATCTTAGGCTTGAGCTTAGTAGTTGGGGCATCGATTTCTATTTTAGTGCGAGAAGCGATCGCACCCTCACCCCAAACACGAATTACCCAACTAACAGCATCTTTATTACTCATCATCAGCCTCTATGGCTTTGCCGACTTAATGAACACTCTCTAGTTAGTCGTTTGTTATTTGTCCTTTGTCATTTATAAGCACCAATGACCAATGACTAATGACTAATGACTCCATTTTTGCATTTCCACCAATTCCATACACAACTCATTAATTTGCTCCAAATCAGGTTTATGAGGTAGGGCAGATTGTTCGCAAACAACTTCCATTTCGGCGACCAAATCTTCTGCTATTTTCATCACCTGCTCATAAGAATATTCACCTTTTAAAATAGCTTTTAAATCTTCAACATCACCAGCTATTCTCCTATCTACGATCACTTCACCTCGCCGCAATATTTCTACTCCACTGCGTAATAATCTAATGCAGTGCATTCCATGTTTGAGGTCAAAACCCGACTTTCTTTCCATTTCTGCTCTAGATGGATTTCTATTCTCCTGCCAAGATAAGTAAGCCTTCCATTCTCTTAAAGCTATTTGATAGCTTTGGCTTTTCTGAAGCAGACGGATAAAATCTTTACGGCTATTGGTTAACTTTTGGGTATATTCCAAAGTTTCATCAGGTAAAGTATATTGTTTTAACACCCCTTTAAAATCAATATCTCCTGTCAGCAATTGATATAATTGTTCTGCTTCTTCTAAAAACTCAATCCGTTCTCTGATTAAGTTATAAAGATACTCCAGAAAAGCATTTAGCTCATCTTTGCTCAGAGGTGCTTCGTCTTCTATAGCGAAGTCAGATGGTATCGGTTTTTTTTGCGGTGGCTTTAACAACCACTTCCGATGAGTTTCCATCTTTTTGATTTGGGCAAAGGCATAACCAGTGTAAGTATGTTTTACCTTCTTGCTCAAAAATAACTGTTTATGATTAATTAAATGCTGTCCGACTGCGCTTAAAAAAGGATAGTTATTCAACCAGAGCAATTCTAAAACATTGGGGTTCGCGCCAGCTAATAACTGGAGGATTTTTCTTAATTCATATATAACTGTGTCTTTATTGCCATCAACGAATGGAAATATCCCTGGTTCATCCCAACCAGTATCTTTTTGTTCTATCCGATCAAATCCCAAATAGTACCTTTTGGGTGCAATAAATACTCCCCGATAATCAAAGTCGGAATCAGGACGATTTAAACCATAGCCGTGGCTACCAGCCAAACCAATTAAAATAGTTCTTTGCTCAACTTCTATTCTTTTCATATCACCTGATTAAAATATAGTCATCCTAACTCATGAGTTAAGCAGGTGGCGAGATGGAGAGTAGAGAAAGGGTTTTTAACTCTCTTCAGATATTGCATAGATACTATCACAGCATAAATAAGATCCCCGACTTCTCTAGGAAATCAGGGATTTGAGCCTTGTGTTTAACAGGAATACTCCTAAAGGAGATGATGCAACAGTATTCCCTTGAGGAGCAAAACTTGTCAATTCAGTTGTTTCTATACTTTCGGTTTCCTAGAACAGAAATTATCTAGGATTAATGTGGCGTCTATTCCCCCATCCTGGGTTGACAATGGCAGCTAAATCTTCTTCAGATAATTTGCTGATTTCACTATCCAGTTCTTTAGCGTCGAAATCATAGCCACGCTCTTGAGCAATTTTGATGAAGGCTTCTGGATCGGCTGTTGCTTTGAGTCTTTGCTGTAACGCTTGATCTTGTTTTACAGCTTGAAAAAGTCGGGCAGCATTTTGCTGTGTCATGATAATCAATCTCCTGTTTGAAATATCACGTTTTAATGTGATAGTTTAACTCTTGAGGATTCACTAACTTTTGTAAAGAATTTCTAAATGAGACACCTGTATATTTCATCTTAAAACAAAGAAGAAAAATGTGTTGATTTTGATAACAAAATATAACTTTTAAGCTAATACTAACTAATGTTAATTTTTGATAGATTCAGTCTTAAGATAGTAGCAATTTTTTCTAAAACGTATTTGTTCTGACTTTTTGTAAATACAATTGATATTTGTGCGAGTGGATGATGTCTACGATGGGCTACACCTACGCCCATGATGACTGTTGACTAATTCCTCCTCACTTTTAGAAAATGAGCGATCGCACAAAGTAATTAACTAATTTTTCATCTTCAGGCTGACCAGACAGCAATGCCAAACGCAAAAAATCCTATCAGAGCTTGACTTGACGCCTATTAATAAAATAGTATGTTAGATTGTCTGTCTAATTCCTGCTCGGATCAGGTAGACATATTACAAAGGCTGGCAAAAGCATCTCTACAGGAGATAAAAACCAGCTACCTGTACGGCAACCTCAAGGACAATTCCATGACCTACGCGATTATTGAAACTGGCGGCAAACAAATACGAGTAGAGCCAGGGCGGTTTTACGACATTGAACTGCTGGCGATCGAACCAGATGAAAAAGTTACAATAGATTCCGTATTACTCGTGCAGCACGATGGCGAAGTCACCATTGGACAGCCATTAGTAACAGGTGCAACTGTAGAAGGGACTGTACTGCGACATTACAGAGGTCGTAAAGTCCTGGTATACAAAATGAAGCCGAAAAAGAAAACCCGCAAAAAACGGGGGCATCGTCAGGAAATTACCAGACTTATGATTGACTCCATCACCCTTAACGGTGCAGTGTTTGCTGCCCAAGGAGAACCGGAGAAGGAAACCCCCGTTCTAGATAACACCGCTTCTGAAGAAGTTGAAACTGCTGCTGAATAATAAAAGAAGTAGATACACAAGAGGAAATCATGGCTCATAAGAAAGGAACAGGTAGTACACGCAACGGTCGTGATTCTAATGCCCAACGTCTGGGTGTCAAGCGTTATGGCGGTCAAGTTGTACGTGCAGGAAACATTCTCGTGCGTCAACGCGGCACCAAATTCCACCCTGGTAACAACGTCGGTATTGGTAGCGATGACACTTTGTTTGCCTTAATTGACGGTGTTGTAACGTTTGAGAGAAAGGGCAAAACTCGTAAAAAAGTTAGTGTTTATTTACCTATAACTGCTGCTGAGGCAGCCCCTGCTGAAGCAGTAGCAAGTTAGAGTATTAGAGTGGGCATCTGCCACTGGTGTCAAGTTGAGGCATCAGCCCAGATGTCAACAAAGTAAGCAGCCGTTCGTCAGTAATTTTGACGGACGGCTTTAACCAAGCCCATCGAACAATAATGTTCGACAAGGCTCAAAATATTTTCAATGTGATATCCAATCCCCAGTCTCCAGTCTTCTAGAAAGTAAAAGTAGTGCGAAGTGCGCCTACAATTGCTGTGTTATTAGCACTAAAGCCTTCCGGGCTAAAGATGAAATATACATCAGGGGTAATGGAGATAAGTAGGTTGGCACAATTAAACCGAACTATACAAAGTTTTGTATGGGTAAAGGGAAAAGGTTAAAGGGTAAAGGTTTTTCCCTTTTACCCTTAACCTTTACCCTTCTTAATTTAGTTGTGTTTTTTAGCACCTACTGACTTATTGTCATTAACCCGATAGTTATAAAACGTTTCTAAATGGTAGGGAGTCGCGTCTTCTGGACGAGAAGCAATTCCTGCTACAGATTGTCGCTAAAGTGGCTGTCCAAAAATGACGGCGGCGGTGTTTCCTTTATGGAATATATCTCTAAGATGCAACCCAGCCGACCAGCTACTAAAGGTTGTAGAGGCATCTACATTAGACATCTTGCAAAAATATATTTTTGCAAGAGAGGGAAAAGGAAAAAGGTTAAAGGGAAAGGATTTTGAGTTTCTTTACCCTTTTACCCTTCCCCTTTACCCCGACTTTTGCAAGAAGTCTATTAGACTTCTTGCAAAAGTAACAAATGCCAAGATGTTGGGGTGCATGTTAAAGGTTACTGGGTTTGGGAAAATTCCATACCTTTACCCTTTAACCCTGCCCCTTTTCCCCACTTCTGCAAGAAGTCTAGTGAACAGTCAGATTAATAATAGCTGCCAGATTTCCGATGTTCTAAAGCAGTGACACCTTCATTTTCCAACACTTCACCGTGATCGATGACGGCATAGATTAACCATCGATCGCCACATTCAAGCTGATTTTGCACCGTACATTCTAAATAGGCTAATGCCTCATTCAAAATCAAACAACCATTAAGAGCAGTTTTTGTGTCAAGATTCGCAAAGGGATTATCGCCTAAAGTGCTGTGACGAGAAAAATACCGTCGGACATTTCTTCCTTCTTTAAGGATATTCAGCACAAATTTATCACCAGGATGATGCATTAAATCTGCATTCTGCTCGTTAGCGATCGCAATCATAATTCCTGGTGGGTTAAAAGTTGCCTGCGATACCCAAGAAGTTAAAACCCCTTTGTGAGTTTCTTCATCACGAGTTGTCACAACACACAAAGAACCAACGATCCGCCCCACCGCTTGTTCGGTACGATCTACATGGGCTTCTGTCACAATCTGGCGGGAAGAACGCAGTTTTTTAGTTTTCTTCAAGTTTTGGGCAAACAAAGCACCTGCTTCTTGACACTGCTGAAGAATCTCAGGAGTAGGACTGAAACGCACCCGAATTGTTTCAAATCCTAGTTGATAATTAGCATCTTTGAGCTTACTTTCGATTAAATCTATTGCCTCGCCACTCCAACCATAAGAACCAAACACCCCTGCTAACTTAGTTTTAGCCGCCACTGAGAGAACTATTCCTAAAGCAGTTTGAATTTGAGTAGGTGCATGTCCGCCTAAAGTGGGTGAGCCGATAATCAAGCCATCGCAAGTTTCTACAATGCGGTTAATCTCGGCAGAATCGGCTAGTTCGCAGTTAATCGATTCTACATTAACTCCATTTTGGATCAAACCTTGAGCGATCGCATTCGCCAGAATTGCTGTATTTCCATAAGCAGAAGCATAGAGCAAAGCGACACTCAATTCTTGAGATTTTTGCCCTTGACACCATTGACGGTAATCATAAGTAAAACGGCTGAGGCTGTAACGGACAACTGGCCCGTGTGCTGGGGCATAACATCTAGCTCCCAAAACTGACAGTTTATCTAAGGCTACTTCGACTTGTTTAGCTTGGGGCGCATGGAGACATTCAAAATAGTAGCGACGTTCCGCATCTAACCCCTTCCAATCTTCATCAAACAAAGTATCTTCGCAAATATGAGCGCCAAAAAGTTTATCTGTGTAGAGAATTTTTGTTGCAGCATCATAAGTACAAAGTCCATCTGCCCACCGGGGAGTTGGTACGGTAATAAATGATAGATGATGTCCTTGTCCTAAATCTAGAGTATCCCCCGATCGCATCGCTTGAATAGGTGATTCAAATTCGGGAAAGGCAGTTTTGAGAGCATTAGCGGCGGGGCGAGAACAAATGAGAGTGGCTTGAGGAACCAGAGAGAGTAATGCTTGCAAGGTTGCTCTGCGGTTCGGATTGACATGACTGAGAACAATGTAATCGAGGGAGATGAAATCTAGACGTTGTGCTAGTTGCTCAAGGTAAATTTCGGTAAAAGATTCGCCGGGAGGGTCAATTAAAGCCTTTTTATCAGCTTGAATCAGATAAGAATTCGCTGTAGTTCCCCGTTGACGGGAATATTCAACCTCAAATTTTAATCTGTCCCAAGTTCGCGATCGTAGAATTAGAGTATTTTTACCAATTTCAGCAACTTGTACATCTCTAGGATGGCTGGTAATTAAAGTATTTGCAGACATAATAACCTCTGTTAATCATTGAGCATGGCGGAAGATTCTACTCCCTATTCTTAATGGCTATTGGTTTGTGTTAATTCAGACTTAACTCGGCTTCTATAGCGTTTAGATACTTCTTGTTCGGGATCGATACCTTCAAAAGTAGGGGGTAGCCAAACTCGGAGAAATAGTAGTACTCCCAGCACTAATAAAAAGGCACAAGTTGCTAAAACTTGACTCCAACTTGTTTCTAGAACACCTTTAACAATGACTTCTCGCAAGGCGGAAACGATGGAAACTTCAACAGCTACCCCAATAGATACTCGATGTTCTTGCAGGTAAATAATCAGCAGTCGGAATAGCTCAACTAAGATAAGTAAAAAGAGAATATCGGCAGTAACAGCATGAAAATCTAGAGGCGGAAGTAAGGAGAGAAACATATCTCTCACCTGAAGCACCATGAAGCTAAATAACCCGATACACAAACAAATCACAATCACATCTTGGATAAATTCCAAGGTTCGCACGACGCGCCCACGATTGATTTCGTACATTGTAATCGGGGTATTTTCAACAGATTTATACATAGTTTTTTGGGAGACGCGATGAATTGCGTCTGTACAAGAGTGGGTAAAGACGCGATGTATCGCGTCTGTAGGAAGTAGGGGAAAATAATGACCAATGACAAATGACAAATGACTAATTAGTAATGATTGCCAATTTTGCGGTGGTGAGCGGCAGTAAGTGCATGTAAATTAGCAACTCTTCCAGTTTGGACTGTGCTATAAATTACCCAATGATCGCCACAATCCATGCGGCTAGTAATTTCACATTCCATGTAAGCCAAAGCTTCAGCTAAAACGGGCGATTCATTTTTCGCTGGATATGTTTTCACACCAGCAAAGCGGTCTGCACCAGGAGGAAAACGTTTCAGGAAATGTTTCATTAATCCTTGATATTTGCCTTCTTCTAAAACGTTTAAAACGAAGCGATCGCCAACGTGCATCAAGGATTCAATTGCCCGATCTTTGGATACTGCGATCGCTACCCCTAAAGGCTCAAGACTGGCTTGTGTCACCCATGAAGCCAACATAGCACTCTGAATTTCTCCTTTTTTGGCGGTGATAATATACAATCCTGTACTAATCCGCCCTAAAGCTTTTTCTAGCTCCGTATTGATAGATTTAATTTGTTTAATGGTGCGATCGCGGGTCAACCATTGACCCATATCCGTCCCTGCTTCATCACAAAGCTGTTCCGTTGATTGAGTAGGAATTTCCTTAACTAAGATAGGAGGAAAAGCTTCAGTTAATCCCAGTTCTTGAAACTTATTACGTAAAGGATAAACAGGTTCATCTTCTCCCCCTCCTGACTCTAATAAACCAATTGCCTGCTTTTTGTGAACAGCAGCCAAAATTGTACTTAAAGCAGCTTGAATCATCACCGAAGATTGGGGTGGCATTGCAATTACTAAACCAGAAGCTTGTGCAACTAATTCTCGAACTTCTTGAGGCTCAGCACTATTGAGGTCTACTAATTCTATTGCCACGCCTGTTTTCGCGCATCCATGAGCTATTGTACGGACTAAATGTTCGCTATGCCCGTAATCTTCAACATAAAATAGAGCCACTAAAGTCTCTGTTTTTGTTTGTTCTAAACTCCAGTTTTGATACCGTCCAAGCCATTCAGAGATATAGTGTTTTAATAAAGGACCATGTCCTGTAGCAACAGTTGCTATTTCTAACTTTTCAATCCGCTTTAAAGCTGCCAAGACAGACCGGGCATTTGGGCCCATGAGACAATCATAGTAATAGTGAAAATCTTCCTCTATTAAAGTAATATTTTCATCATAGGTGTGGTCATCACAGTAGTGCATCCCAAACACATCACAGGTGTAGAGAGTGGAAGTTTTGTGGTCATAGGTCAAGATTGTGTCTGGCCAGTGTAAGTTTGGTGCAGAGATAAATTCTAATTCGTGTCCGTTACCTAAATCTAATCGCTCTCCACTTTTCACCTGTATTGATTTAAAAGGCTGGTGAACCATATTTTCTAAAAATTGAATAGCCACCTTTGCACCAACAACAGTAATGGAAGGAGCTAATTGCAAAATCTCTTTCACTAACCCACTGTGGTCTGGTTCTGTGTGACTGATAATTAAGTAATCTATCTTAGCCGGATCAATTAATCCCGCCACCACCTCAAGATATAATTCCTCAAACTTGCAGTGAGATGTGTCAACTAAGGCAATTTTTTCTCCTTGAATTAAAAAAGAATTATAGGTTGTTCCATTCCGTAAACCAAACTCGATATCAAAACGTTCTCTATCCCAATCGAGACAACGTATAGCAGTCGTTTGAGGAGCAATTTCAACAGTTTCAATCGTCAAACGTCCGGGATTGGAAATAACTTGAGTAAGCTGTGTGAGTGCAACCATTTCTTTTCTCCAAAAAGAATATTATCTGGAGCGAGTGTTATGTTTCTTATATTTACCTGAAACACTCAATTAGTAAAATGCTAATTTCTAAAGCTAATCATTAGAAAGATTTATTCATCATTTAGCTTGACTTACCATTGAATTACTCAATGTTTATCATTACTTTTATATTCGATAATGAACGTGAGAAAATGCAAATTCTAAGTTACAATCTTGACAGATGTCGTTAACCTTTATTGCTCCTCCTCTACAACAAATCAACAGCGAAATTGCCCGCCACGCTGGTGTTGATTTGTATGTGTTGCGCCTCGATCTCATGCACCCGTGGGTGAACGGCAACAAGTGGTTTAAGCTGAAATACAATCTTTTAGAGGCTAAAGAGAAAAATTTCACTACGCTGTTAACCTTTGGCGGCGCTTATTCCAATCACATCTATGCAACTGCGGCGGCTGGTAATCTTTTCGGTTTTCGCACCATTGGCGTAATTCGTGGCGAGGAGAGGCTACCATTAAACGCAACGCTGAGTTTTGCTGTACAACAGGGTATGCAGCTTGTGTATCTGAACCGTGAAATGTATCGACAGCGCAACACACCAGCGTTAGAAGAATATCTGCGACAACGTTTTGGTGAGGTGTTTATCATTCCCGAAGGTGGGAGTAATTTAAATGGTGTGCGCGGTTGCACAGAAATAATTAGTAATGCGATGCCTACGGCAGTCACTGAGCGCAGCCGAAGTACTGGCTACGCCTACGCATTTGATCATATCTGCGTAGCCTGCGGTACAGCTACAACACTAGCGGGGATTGCGCTTTCGTTGCATGAAGGACAAAGAGCGATCGCTTTTCCCGTATTAAAAAATGGCGCATTTCTTGCACAAGAAATCGAAAGCTTATTGACAAATTACCTCGCCTCTGGTTCACCCACACCATATAATTCTCCCGCTTCTTGGGAATTGGTATGTGATTATCATTTCGGCGGCTATGCAAAGGTGAACGATGAGTTATTATTATTCAGCCAACAGCTCACACAGGAACATGGCGTACCCCTCGATTACGTATATACCGCCAAAATGTTTTACGGAGTGATGGATTTACTACATCAGGGATTTTTTTGTAAAGGCGATCGCTTACTGCTGGTACACACAGGTGGCTTACAGGGTAACGTTGGCATGGAAGAAAGGTTGCATAGATTTTCTAAAATCTGAGTTGCCACTTAATTAAATATCAGTTAACCTTGTATGGAATTTTACTCAAGCAAGTGAAATTGACACGCCAATCTTGATATTTACTCAAAGTTAGATAAGGTTAATTTAATGTCTACATACACTGATCGCATTCAGCCAACTAATTCTGCCATTGCTACTTATTTGGATAATCTCTTAGCTAGAAAGTATCAAATTCCTACTTTTCAACGAGATATTGTCTGGGAAAAAGAGAATGTTAAAAAGCTCTGGGATAGTATATATAAATTTTATCCATTAGGAAGTATTTTAATTTGGAAAACTAGTACCAAGCTTGAAAGTCATAGAGAAATAGGAGGTATTAAGCTTGCTGACGATTTTTCCTCTAACGAATATCAATATATTTTAGATGGACAACAAAGGACTACTGCCCTTTTAACCTCAATATATGGAGATAAGAATAATATTGCTTGCAAAAATAAGTTTAACCCAACACTATATGTAGATTTGACTATTGAATTTACTGATGCGACAGATGATATAAGTTACATCAAAAGATTTCTATTTTGGGATGAGATAGATGATAAAAATGGGCAAAATAAATTAAATAAAAGTAGAAAAAAACGTTATGATGAAAACCTGATTGTCAAGTTAGAAGATATTAAAAATGATTATAAAAATGTTGAAAAAAATCTTTATAAAAGTGGCTACGGTGACTTTGATCATCCCTATAGAGAACAGCTAGCAAAGTGTAAAGAAGTTTTGGACAATTATAGAATGTCCTTTATTGAATTGCGCGGTATTGAAGTTGCAGAAGTCTGCCAAATATTTGAGCGAATTAATCAAGCTGGCAAACCCTTAGATATCTTTGATATCGTGGTAGCTAAAACTTTTCGGGTTGAGGGCAAAAAGAATAATATTTCTGGATTTTACCTTCGTGAACTAATTAATAATTTTAGAGAGTCGATTGCTAGCAGTCAATATGCGACTATTGATGATTGGACATTGCTACAGATGCTAGCTGTAGTAGTAAAATTTGAATTTCCCGAAGCTGGGATACAAAATATTACTGATATGTATCTTAATAAGCTAAAAACAGAACATATTGAAGCTGTATGGTCTAATTTTAAAATAGCCGTTGCTAAAACTTTTGATTTCTTTGATAATATTTTGCATATTAAAGGTGGAAGATTAATCCCTTACCGATATTTATACCTGACGATTACAGCATATTTTTATCGTAATCATAAACCAGATTATAGTTTTTTAAATAAGTATTTTTGGTATTATAGTTTTCATAATGCAGACTTACTAACAAACACTACTCACCTCTGGGAACATATATACTTTTTTAATCAACAAAAGGCTAATAATACTTACTCATTCAATAAATTTGATATTGATAAGAATTCTCTCAGGAAATCTTTCTACAGTTATAGAGGTCGCTTATCCAGAGCAATACTATCACTTTATGCAAACCACAAGCCGCAAGATTGGGCAAAACCCCATAGAGATATTTTGTCTGATGTTTATTATTTGCTAACAGACAAACCTAATTTACATCATATATTTCCAGTTAATTTTATTAAGCAAAGTGGCATTGCTAGCCAAATAGAATGTGACAGCTTGATGAATATTGCCTATCTGTCTCAAATAACTAATTTGCAAATTAGCGATAAAAATCCGTTACATTATCTCAAAGAATATGACGACCCTAGTTTAGAAACAGTGTTAAGTTCTCATCTTATACCGAGGATCATTCTTGAATGGTCAAGAGCCGATGCACTTCCTGAACAGGCCCTAAGCATTTTTATTGAAGAAAGGATAAACCTATTATTAGAAGCTTTGAGGCTGAAGTTAGAAGGAATTGAATTTAATGTTTTTGATATGGGCAATCGCACAGATAATATCTCTTCCTAAATATACGATTGCCCAAAAAAGAGGCTTTGCTGGCTTTTATGCTTACCGTTTATTTTGTAAACTTTGAATAGTAGCGATCGCATGTTTCGCCACAATATCAATTTCCTCTTCTGTATTAAACCTGCCAATGCCAAACCTTATTGAGGCATAAGCTAGCTGTTGGGGGTGTCCCAAGGCTGTGAGAACATGGGAGGGAGCAGTATTTGCCGACGAGCAAGCAGAACCAGAAGATATAGCCATTACTGGCTGCAATCCTAGCAAAAGTGCGGCTCCATCCACTCCCTCAACACTGATACTCAAGTTTCCCGCCAATCGCTGTTGGGGATGTCCGTTGAGATGAATTCCTTCAACTTGCGAAAGCTGTTCCCATAATCTTTGTCTTAATTGGGTGAGGCGTTGGGTTTCTGTTGCTTGTTCAGCCAAAGCAATTTCTACAGCTTTGCCAAAGCCGACAATTTGCGGTGTATACAATGTACCAGAGCGCATCCCCCGCTCATGTCCGCCGCCGTGCTGCTGGGGAGCCAGTTGTACTCTGCGATCGCGTCTGCGGACGTATAGCGCTCCAATGCCTTTGGGGCCATATACTTTATGTGCTGTTAGCGACATCAAATCAATTTTCATCGCTTGCACATCCAAGGGAATTTTACCAATAGCTTGGGCGGCATCGGTATGAAAAATAATTTGGTGTTCATGGCAAATTTCCCCAATTTCGGCTATTGGCTGTAACACGCCAATTTCGTTATTTGCAGCCATCACCGATACCAAAATTGTCTCAGGACGTAAAGCTTTTTTTAACTCAGTTAAATCAATCAATCCATCTTGTTTAACGGGGAGAATAGTAATTTCAAAACCAAGATTTTTTAAATAATTACAAGGGTCAATTACTGCACTATGTTCAGTGGCAACAGTAATAATATGCTGACCTTTTTTAAAACAAGCTTCAGCAACACCTTTAATAGCTAAATTATTTGCTTCTGTTGCACCACTAGTAAAAACAATTTCTTCTGGTGTGGCGTTGATTGCTGCTGCTAAAATCTCTCGCGTTTGTTTGACAGCAGCTTCTGCTTCCCAACCATAAACATGACCGATACTTGCTGGGTTGCCAAATTTTTCTGTGAAGTAAGGGAGCATTGCTGCTAATACTCGTTCATCTACGGCTGTAGTAGCGTGGCAATCAAGGTATATAGTACGAATAGACATAATTATTAACTCAAAATTTGACTCAAATTTTTTAATACACTTAGAACTTGATACAGTTCATTTTTTCTCCTCAACAGCGTAAATTCATCAGACAATGCATACTTTGGTATATTTTGTTGAGTCAATTTTACAAAAATGAAATGACTACCATTTGTTACTAATCCAAAAGTAGGTTTGTCTTGATTAGGATTAGCCAACATATAAACAAGTGCTTGAGGTATGGCTTCTAAAAGAGAAAAGCTAGACCTTTTAGATTCAATTACTAACAACCAGAATTGTTCTTGAATAACTAAAATATCAATTCTACCTCTAATAATTTCTCCTTCATCTTCCGCAGAAATTTCTATTGATTCCTCGCTTCTTATATAAAAAGGCTCATCATAAAACCCAGCTAAATTGAGTAAACGAGATAAAACTACTAATTTCACCGTTTCTTCTGACAAAGGAGGACGCTTGACTAAACGGAGAAAATGGAGTTTTATTTTGTCTAAATCTTGCTTTTCTAAATCTGTAATTTCCGGTAAATTTTCAAACCATTCTGTGAAGAATGCCTCATCTTCGGCTAGCTGTAGGCTAAATCTTTCTTCCAAATAGGCAAGCCCGACATTTTGTGCTTGGATAAATTGAACCATGTTTATTTAAAACTGCAAAAAGTATAATTATTTACTTTAATCATCAGGCTGGCAGTTTCTAGAGCAATATTATGTAGCATTGGTGTAACTATACCTGCATTCAGTTGCATTAGGTGGCTGCTAATTCCCGTAATTTAGTTAAAACTGCTTGAGCGTGACCTTTGGTTTTCACATTAGGCCAAGTATAGACAATAATTTTATCAGGTGAAATTAGAAAAGTTGAGCGAACAACACCCATATATTCTTTGCCCATAAATTTTTTTAAGCGCCAAGCACCGTAGGCTTCTGTCAAAATATGTTCTGGGTCACTTAAAAGGGTGATTGACAAGTTATGTTTATTGATAAATTTACAATGGGATTTACCTGAATCTGGACTTACGCCTAAGATTTTTGCTCCCAGTTCGCTGAAGTCTTGATACAACTCGCTGAAATCTTTCGCTTCGGTGGTACAACCGGGTGTGTCATCTTTAGGGTAAAAGTAGAAGACAACCCACTGACTGCTGAGGTCGTCGAGAGTGACTGCATTACCATTTTGGTCAGGGGTGGAAAAATCTGGCGCTGGTTGTCCGGCTTGGGGAATGTTGCTCATGATGGGGATGTGAGAGATTGTGTAGGCGTAACTCGTCGTGGATATCGCTTTAGAATTGTACATAAGTTGAGCGAGCGAGTAATCTGATTTACTCGTGTGATGAATTTATCGGCAGTGTTCAGATTGGCGCCAATAAGTCTGTGTTCTTAGTTTGAAGCTATTGTATTCGCCATACTTTGATTGTAGAGTCCCGACTACCGCTAACTAGGGTTTGTCCGTCTGGGCTAAATACTAAAGATGTAACAGCATCTGAATGCCCAGTGAGAGTATAAATTTCTTCAGCAGTGCTTAAATTCCAAAGTTTAATCTTTTCGTCACTACTGCCACTAACCAAAGTTTGGCCATCTGGACTTATTGCCACAGAATTAACAACACCTAAATGTCCAGTAAGGGTAAAACTTTCTTCTTTTGAAATCATATTCCATACTTTAATAGTTCTGTCATAGCTGCCACTAACCACAGTTTTTCCATCTGGGCTGATTACTAAAGAACTAACACCAGCTAAATGCCCAGTGAGAGTACAAATTGACCATATCTTAATACTTTTGTCCTCACTACCGCTAACAAGGGTTTTCCTATCTGGACTAATTGCTATAGTAAATACTGGTCCTGAATGTATGCTAAGAGTGCGAACTAGCTCTCCATTATTTAGATTCCATACTTTAATATCACTACTGCCACTGAACAAGGTTTGTCCATCTAGACTGATGATTAGAGCAAAAACCTGGTATGAATGCCCAGCAAAAGTTTGAATTTCTTTGCCTGTAGCTATATTCCATACTTGTATTACTCCATTGATATTACCACTGACTAAAGAATGTCCATCTGGACTAATTGCCAGAGATTTAACTGTGTCTGTATCTGGAGTAATAGTAAAAATTTCCTCTCCATTCTTAAGATTCCACACTTTAATTGTCTGATCATTGCTGGCACTAATTAAAGTCTGCCCATTTGGACTAATGACTATTGAATTAACTGAGTCAGAGTGCCCAGAGTACCAATTTCCAAGAGTGTATTCTAGAGAAATTATTGGATTTTTGACTGTATATATTCCGGTATGAGACTTCGATTTATATAATTTGTGAGGAGATAAAATCTCAGAAATTTCTGCTAATTTTTGTAAAATTACATGAGTATCGGCTGGGCGCTTATTAATTGGACGTGCCATCAATTTATCTATCAAGTCTGCTAACGATGCAGAAATTTTAGGAGCTTTTTGTCGCCAATCCTCTAACTCATCTGTGTATATATCATGATTATATTGATCGCACAGATCAAAAGGATGTATTCCTGTTATAAGATGGACAAAAGTACGACCCAAGGCAAAGAAATCTGACTGAGGAATGGCACTTCCAGTAGCTTGCTCTAAAGGCGAGTAACCATCACTAACTGCTCTCGTGACCTGTCCAGCCAATTTTTTTTGTTCGTATGTTTTACTAATTTCCCTTGCTATACCAAAATCGATTAACACCAATTGCCCATTCGGTTGAAGCATGATGTTAGACGGTTTAATATCTCGATGAATCAACTGCTGTTGATGTACTTCATGCAATGTGTTTGCCAGTTGGTTTAACCAATCAACTGCCAGCTTTTCACTAATGGGGCGATTGCCTCTTTTTTGTAGCCACTCATGTAAATTTTCTCCCTCAATTTTCTCCATTACTAAACAATGCACTGGCTGTTGAATATTTATAGGAAAAAATTTAAAATATTCTTCCCCTTGTGGAATACCTGGATGATTAAGCTTACTTAAAACTTCAGCTTCTCGCTGGAATTGTTCTACAGCCTTAGCATCATTTTTCTTCTCTTCCTTAAGAACTTTTAAAACTTTGGGTATACCACTGCGATCTCTAACTTCATAAATGTCGCCGTAGCCACCTTTATCGCTCAGTAGACGAGTTACCCGATAGCGTCCTTCTAATAGCAATTCAGAGCTACAGCTTTGACAACGAAGTAGATTATCAGGGTTGCCAGTATTTTGGCAGTTAGGATTGATACACAAGTTCATCATCTCGAAAAGTAACAGATTTATCTGACATCTTAGCTTTACTTACTGATAAGCTGGAGAAAATCGGCATCACTGCGATGCCTGCGGCAGACTATGCCTACGCACCCATTCATCTTTGCTTACCATGAAAAAAGTTCTCTCATAAGGTTGAGAGCGATCGCTTATATTTATTCGCGATAATAATGACTTAACCTACAGGTATTTTTGTTTATCTATTCTTACTCTTCAAAGTTCACATGCCTAAAGATATGCAACGCGAATTTACCAACCGCGATGAGTTGGTAGCCTACCTGCGCGAACAATTCCCAGGTGCAGCAGAACGCGATGACCACATCAGCGAAACTCTAGGGGGACGCAAAGCGGCACAAATAGCGCTGCAAAAAATCGATCCTCTTCGCTACGCCCAAACACGTAATTTCTTCGCAGGTGCTATCACGCGTCTTTCGCCTTACATCCGCTATGGCGTTTTGAGTTTGCGAGAAATTCGAGATTATGTCCTTGACAAGGTACAGCACCAAGATGATGCTACGAAACTAATTAACGAGTTAGGTTGGCGCGACTATTGGCAACGGTTGTATATAAAGTTAGGGAATGAAATCTGGAAAGACCAGGAAGATTACAAAACTGGTTACACTGTGGGCGAATATGCACCCGAATTGCCGCAAGATATTAGAGAAGGAACTACAGGCAGGGTTTGCATTGACAGCTTTAGTCATGATTTGAGAGAAACTGGCTATTTACATAACCACGCACGAATGTGGCTAGCGGCTTATATTATTCATTGGCGGCGTATTCGTTGGCAAGCAGGAGCCAAGTGGTTTATTGAGCATCTTTTAGATGGAGATCCTGCTAGTAATAATATGTCATGGCAGTGGGTTGCTAGCACTTTTAGTCAGAAACCATATTTTTTCAACCGTGAAAACTTAGAACGCTACACTAAAGGCATTTATTGCCAGAAATGTCCTCTTTACGGTCATTGTGATTTTGAAGGCAGTTATGAAGAATTAGAACAGCGACTTTTCCCCAAAGGGGAATTTAGCAAACAAGCCAATAGCCAAAGTTGGCAGCGTGGAAAGAAAGGTAAAAAATGAATAAACCAATTGTTTGGGTACATGGAGATTGCCTCAGTCCAAATAATCCCGCATTGCAAAAATACCCTGATGCTCCAGCTATCTGGGTTTGGGATGAGGCTTTGATAGAAGAATGGCAATTGAGTCTTAAACGTCTAACTTTTATCTACGAATGTTTGCTAGAGT
The DNA here is from genome assembly GCF_034530835.1 of Nostoc sp. DedQUE12b. NCBI lineage: Bacteria > Bacillati > Cyanobacteriota > Cyanophyceae > Nostocales > Nostocaceae > Nostoc > Nostoc sp. DedQUE12b. Next base: position 29,315 of record NZ_JAVRCI010000044.1, read on the forward strand.
TACCTGTTGTTATCCGCCGTGGCAATGTGGCACAAGAAGTTTTAACTTTTGCTCAAGAATATGATGCCAATTTAGTTGTCACAGCCGATAGTCCCAGTCCCCGATTTGATGATATCTGTAATCAAATGGAGCGTTCTATAGCAGTGGAAGTGTTAGAGGTAAAACCATTTTTTGACTATGACAGCTATATTGATTTGAAACGCTTCTCGCGCTACTGGAAAGTGGCTCAAAATTATGTTTATCAAAAGCCCTCACCCTAAATCCATCTTCTAAGCTTGGGCTACGGTGTGTACACATCTTGGTACTGAAGCGCAAACCCTGGGTTTTCCCCCTTAATCCCCCCGATGCATTGGCTACAGTGTACACACATCTCTATGCCAAGTGCAAAATGTGGTTTGATCCCCTTAAATCCCCCGATAAATTGGGAGACTTTGATTCTAGTTCCCCCCCCTTTTTAAGGCCACCGTGTATACACAAGTTTGAAGTAGTTGATAAATATCGATTTTACCCCACCCTAACCCTCCCCTTGGAAAGGGGAGGGAACCAGAAATCTTATTTCCCCCCTCTTTCCAAGGGGGGATTAAGGGGGGTAATTCAACTTGTGTATACACGGTAGCTTTTTAAGGGGGGTTGGGGGATGAGGGCGGTTAATTTTACTTCAAAAATTTTGATTGATTTTTTAAGTAAGATTAACTCATAAGTGAATTACAACAAATGTTGCAATCATTTAAACGTTTCTTATACATGGAGGAGTAATTGTTGCAAAGTATTAAGCCTTTCCAGCAATTGCTTATATATTTCTTAGAAATACTTAAACCTTTCTTATACATGAAGCAGCAATTGTTGCAAAGTATTAAGCCTTTCCAGCAATTGCTTATATATTTCTTGGAAATACTTAAACCTTTCTTATACATGAAGCAGCAATTATTGCAAACGCTTCAATTTTGGCAACTAGTGTTGCAAATTAATGGAGTTACGAATGCTAAGTTGCAAGTGAGATTTTTCACTCAGCACTCTTCAATCTATTGAGGTTTGTAAATAATTTGTAGCTCCGCAAGGAATATTCCTTTAGACTGAGTTTCAACTGAAAAAATGTGGGAATAAACACAAATGCATTCGTTAAATATATTTTGTCACGAATCTGTAGTTGCTGTTTCCTTTGTCGCTTGCATTATTGGACTGTTGTTACTGTGGGATTGTAAGCAGCAAACAAATGAGATGGAAGAAACAGAGCGAATTCTGTTTAGAATGAGCTTTAGTTACTGGCTGGTTTACTGTGTAGCTTTTGGCATCGAAAAAATGGTTTTACCTGGCTGGGAATCTGTAGCCATGACTTTGAAAATAACTACGGCTCTGTCATATTTCTTAACTTTCTCTTGCATCGTTAGTCTGCCGCTACACAAATTTGCAGTACATCGAGTTGAGGAATAGTTATTAGGCATCCCTTCGGCTTTTCTACGAGACGCTACGCGTAGCTTCCCCGGAGGGGTACGCTCAGGGCAAGTGGGCAATTGGGTAAAAAAGTGAGATTCCCAACTCAGCACTCAGCACTCAGCACTCATCACTCATCACTCAGCACTCAGCACTCAGCACTCAGCACTCAGCACTCAGCACTCCTATCAGGCATGATTAACTTCTCATGGCGATCGCTAATGCAGCTTCTAGTTGATCCTGGGATAAAGTCGTTAAAATAAAGACCTCTTGTACCGTTTTTCCCTGCCGTGCAATGACTTTATAGCCGCCGCGAATGGGTACTGAAACACGTAGTTGCATTTTTGGACAGTGACCCTTCGATCGCCCAATCACTCCCGGCGTCACAGTTTGGATACCGTCTTGCTGACAAAGACGTTCTAAAATGGGGATAAGGCCAGAAAGGTGTGTTGAGTGATTCCAAACCAGTCTGGCAGCTTTTTGTGAAGCCGTGCGGAGGGGATCTACGGAGGGTTTGCCCATAATAATTAAGCTGCTTCTAAAGGTGCCATTGTCAAACCTGCTCGCCGCAGCTGCTGGTGATAGAGTTCCGCAGGTTCTTGGGGCCCGACCCAGACGATCGCTTGACCTTCATAGTGTACCTGATTAGTCAGATCCCACGCGCGATCGCCACTCATTCCCGGAATATATTTCATCAAACATTCAGACACGTGTTGGAATGTATTAAAATCATCGTTTAATACAATCACTTTGTAATTCGGATAAGTCTTACGGATAACTTGATTAGACCGTTCAGGAGCTATAGTTGGTGCCGTGGACATCCCGTAAACATTTGCTGAAAGTGTGATAACCATAAACCAATTGGTCAAGATAATTTTACAAAACTACACTACAAATAATTAGTTTAGTTCATTGTTTAGTAGTCTGTTGTCATTTGTCCGTTGTCATTTGTCTGTTGTCCTTAACCAACGACCAATGATATCGTGTCCGGCTAAAGACTTATCATTTAGACCTCAGTTATTGCTGGGGGAAAAGGCTTTTGGGATTTTTGCACAGATTCGGTAATCATAAGTGATTAACCGGACTTGATATGACAAATGACAAATGACAAATGACCAATGACAAATGACAAATGACAATCTATTTCCAATTATCCCAGTTTTCGTTAAAAATAGATGTATCTGGGAAGGCGGTAGGATTACCATTTTGTTGCAAAAGCCGCTTGAGTGCTTCTAGTTGTGGCTCTTGTTTAGGTAAGTCATCAACTAGTTGGTAAGGTGCGATCGCATTTTTGAGTGCAAAACTAGCAATAGTTCCCGCAGCTGCGCCAGCTGACCATTCAAAGGAGTGTACCCGATAGGCAGCAGCGGCAATATGACTAGTTGCAATACTTTTGCCACCTACAAGCAAATTATCAATTTTTTGGGGAATCATTGCTCTCAAAGCAATTTGGAAGGGATAAGCAAGACCCGCACCACGTCTTTCACCTGGACGTTCTGTGTTACCAGGGGCTTCTGGGGGACTATTCACCATGCAAGGATGGAAATCTATGGCGTAGTGACCAATACCCACAGCATCGGGGAAGATGGTAGAACGAGTCCGTCGCATTGCTTTGTCTGGTGGAACTTTACCCTCAATTACTGATACTGCTTCTAAACCTGCAACTGCTGCTCGTAGGCGACGATACATATCTGCTGGCAGAGTCTTGGAGTAATACTCGTCATTATAATCTCGGCGGGAAATATCAATTTCCCAAATACCAAAACCTCCGGTTTGTCCCCAACTAGGGCGGCCAATAATCCGCCGTCCTTCTCGCATATAAGGATATTTTGATAAACCATGCGCTGTCCCCATTGGTGAATTTAAACCGGAAACAAAGCGGTTATTAGTTTGTGGCTGCTTGACACCATCCCCTAGTTGAGAATCCGTAGTTCCAGCTACCAACCAGTAATAGAAAGATAAGGCATTTTCCTCAGCCTTGCGGAGCGCTTCTGTCCGCAGTCCTCCCATCCAACCCCCTGGTTCTAACTGTCCAGTACCTTGTAACTGTTGCCGAGTATAAATTAGGTTATCCTGGGCTGTTCCGGGGCGGTAGTCGTTACCCCAAGTCCAGTTTTGCATGGAGATATCCCCTGGTGTAGCCGCAGTAAAGCTTACACCGCCAAATTTTGCTGGTTTCCCTTTGTTTGGACTCCAAATGCGACGATAGGTAAAAACTAAATCAAAGTTAGCCAGTCGCTTCAATTCATAGCTGAAATATGGCGCATATTGTGGATAAAATGCAGGCATTGTCTGCGGTTGCGGTTCCTTAGTGGCCTCCATTGCAAATGTGTAGGTAAAGCCTTGAGGACAATAGGGGTCATTATTAGCACTGGAAGCAGAAGGTTCTAAGTAAGAACGGGCATCAATACCTAATCGATAAGGGACATCAGCGAGGGCAATAATTTCTCCAGTTTCGCTAGCGTCTATGACATACCATTTAGCAGCATCCTCTTTCACTGCCTTGGGGATGAAACGGACAATAGTTTTAGTAAACCGAGATGAGTTTTCGTAGCGATAGGCATCTTCAATGCTTTGAGATAACGTAAAAGTATTGAGAGGTGGTGCGCCTTTTGGTGGTTGAGATTGAATTGCGATCGCACCATTAATTATTTTGCCATCAGCAGCGATTTCTAAATCCTTAATTACTGTGTTGGGAAACCATTGCAACTTCCCTTTGCCCTGCTTTTCGGCATCTTTAAGCATCTGGGTCAAAATTGTGTGAGCATCGCGGGGAAGAAAACACGAGTCACTTACCCAGCAATCACCAGGGTTAAGCTCACCGTATTTGCGCTCAATGCGGTTTCGCAATTCCAGATAGCCACGAGAATAAAATTGTTTAGAACGTTGGGTTGGTCGTTCATCTAACGCAGATGTCCCTTGAGCAGAAATTTGTCCTCCCAGCCAGTCAGTAATTTCTGTAAGACAAACTGTTCGTCCTGCTAGCAACCCCTCGTAAGCTGTGGCTACACCAGAAAGTCCACCACCCACAACTAAAATCTCGCAATTTACACTTTTGTCTGGGGTTCTCGGTGGTGCTGCGATGGCCTGATTAAATGCGACTAAGCTAGAGATTAAATTAAGACCGACCAACGATGTTAAGCTAAAAGCTATTTTGTGTCTATGCTTCATAGTTAAAAAAACCGTTCCAAATCCTGTGTCACCTTGTAGACGTTAGCATTTAAAAAATCTCTAACTCAAGAAATTTTTCCAGAGCAAGAGACGCGATGAATTGCTGTCTTTACAATACAGACGCGATGAATCGCCGTCTCTACAATACGCGATGAATCGTGTCTTTGTGATGATTTATCAAATTTTTGCGAGCTATAATTTTCATTAAAAAACTTTAATCGAATCGTATTGTAATCACTCCCTCTAACAGGGATGAAAAGGAAAGTTGGCATAATAAAATCCCCTCTTCCTACACTCTCTCAAAACGGAGAATCGGGTTAGAGGGGAATGCCATTGCTTTGACTGGTTCCCAGCCTCTAGGCTCTTAACCCATTCTGGGAGGCTCCGCCTCCAGTAGCCTGACAAGAGGCAGAGCCTCTTTTAAATACATTCCCAGCCTCCAGGCTGGGAACAAGATGACACAAGCCTTTGGGCTTTTATTGGGATAACTCAGCGTAATGTTAGCTTTCGGAAGTTTCCTGAGAGAACTTTTTATGAATAGTTCTTGTGGATTCCCCATCAGCAGCTACCGTGATCAGATAGTCCATTAAACCATCTGAAAAGGGGAGACGTAGGTGGAAAGTACCATCGGGTTTAACTTTGATGGGATGTCCGCCAATGTTTACGTTGGTATTTGGTTGAGTTGCTCCGTGAATAATTAATTCAGCATCAGCCACAAACCAGAAATCTCCGTGGGGACGACTGAAAACCCGGACGTTAGCGGAACGAGCGATAAGTAACCAACGATCGCCATCAGCAATATAGCCAATTTCAACCATGTAATCGCGATCGCTCACGGGAATCGCCACAAAGCGATCGCGTGCTACTTCTTCAGATTCATACTGCTGAACAAGCTGGGGACTTTGATAACTCAAGTCAATGCCGGTGACATCATAGAGTCGCACTACTAATTGAGAACCGCCCTGTTGTCGCAGTGCTTCCGCCTGAGCTTTGGAAATGTACCAAGAGACATAAGCCCACTTGGGAGTGCGGGGTGTGAGGACAATACTGCTCTCTTCTGGGGCAGTTTCTTCTTCTACATCTGCCAAAGCAATAGCGGTTTCGCTTACTAATGCTACATTTTCAACGACGGGATCTTTTGTCGTCGGCTCTGTAGGCACTGGACTAAAGACACGAACGATCGCAGAACGGGCTATGAATAACCAGCGTAGTTTACCGCCGTAGGGATCGCCATCAGCGACATAGCCAATTTCAGCTATGTAGTCGCGATCGCTGATGGGAATTTCTACAAAGCGATCGTGTGCTGTCTCTTCACATTCATACTGCTGGACAAACTGAGGATTTTGATAACTCAAGTCTATTCCAGTCACATCATACAGCCGCACTACCAATTGAGAGCCGCCCTGTTGTCGCAGTGCTGCTTTCTTCGCTTCGGAAATCTCCCAAGAAACTTCAGTCCATTGGAAAGTGCGGGGTGTGAGGACAATACTGCTCTCTTCTTGGACATCTACCAAATCAACATCTGTTTTATCCGCGATTGCGACATCATCAACTACGGGATCTGGATTCACCGGACTGGAGACATGAATGATCGCAGAACGGGCGATGAATAACCAGCGTTCGCCATCAGCGAGATAGCCAATTTCAGCCATGTAGTCGCGATCGCCCTGGGGAATGTCCACTAATCCTTCGTTTTCTGTTTCCTCAGATTCATACAGCTTTACAAGCTGCGGAGGTTGATAACTCAAGTCAATGCCAGTCACATCATACAGCCGCACGATCAATTGAGAGCCGCCTTGTTGCCGCAGTGCTGCTTTCTTGGCTTCGGAAATCTCCCAAGAGACATGAGCCGATCCATCAGTATCGGGTGTGAGTAAAATACTGCTTTCTTCTTGAGTATCTACCAAACCAATAGCTGTTTGGGCTGCCATTGCCACATCATCAACTATCGGATCTGGATTCACAGGACTGAAGACACGAACAATTGCAGAACGAGCGATGAATAACCAGTGTTCGCCATAAGCAATATAGCCAATTTCAGCTATGTAGTCGCGATCATTGAGGGGAATTTCTACAAAGCGATCGTGTGCTGTCTCTGCACATTCATACTGCTTCACCAGCTGCGGAGTTTGATAACTCAAATCAATGCCAGTCACATCATACAGCCGCACTACCAATTGAGTACCGCCTTGTTGCCACAGTTCTGCTTTCTTGGCTGGGGAAATTTCCCAAGAGACATGAGCCGATGTATAAGTATGCGGTGTGAGTACAATACTACTTTCTTCATCTGCATCAACCAAACCACTAGCTGTTTCGGTTGCGAGCGCTTCATTTTGAGTATCCGATCCGAAAGTGCTAGCCCAAGCGCCAACTCCTGCACCCGCTGCTAAAGCTGCGGCTGCGGCCAAATCTGTAGAGTTAGTTTCCCCAATCGGCTCGGCGGGAAGTTCTGACTCTGGCAAAGTTAAAGTGGGTTCGGCTGCGTCCGCTACCACATTCAATGCATCTTTACTCAATAAATCTTCTGGAAATTCCGGTAAATCCAGCAGTGAGGATGTATCTGTCTCTGATGCTTCCACATCGGCTGTCACTTCATCAGACTCTGCTAAGGGCAATTCATCTACTGAAACTGTATCTTCAGTTGAGGTGATACTCTCTAGCCAGTTCAATTCTGCCTGAAGTTCCTCATCTACCTCATCTTCACTAATTGCTGTGTCCCAATATCCAAAATCAGATGATGCTTGTGGCACATCTGGTAATTCTGGGAGTGGGGCTGTCACCTCAGATGAAGGCAGTTCCACATCAGATACCTCTTCTGGAATATTACCTGGGTAAGGATATGAAGTATTTACTACAGCCGCCGGGGCTTCTATATCCCATGCAACTTCATCAGGCTCAGGAGTGTATGTCTCTGTATAATTACTGGGATTTACAGTCTCATCAATGGCGTCTGTTTCTGTTTCTTTGTTGTTAAAGGTAGACCAAGTAGCTGCCCCGATGCCTGTTGCTATAGCTGCACCACCTAAAGCTGCGGCTCCCAAATTGTTATTTTCTGAGCCATTAGCTACGCCCGATGTCGCGCCTTCATAGAGGTTAGAAGTACCATTACTTGTCTCTTGTACTAAATTTGCTGTCTCCTGAGTACCATTTTGGTTCAAGTCAGATTGTGTTTGAGCATAGATGTTGAAAGGAGTGCGATCGGGGGTTTCTTGCTCTTGAAAGTGCGGTACTGCCTGCTCTTCCAGCGTCGTTCCATTCAGGGAGGAAGTTGTGCTAGCATCAAGCGCCGCCGTTTCTCCATTGGGTGGATGAGGATTTGATTCTGGTAAATTGTTTGTTTCCTCGGTGGGCGATGGGCGTTTTTTCACAATCCACCACAGTACAGATCCACCTACAGTTATAAAAAAGACAGGTAGCAGTAACCACAGTGGTGTTTCTTTATCTACAATTGGAGGGCTTTGTGCAGGAGCAGCCACAAAAGGCTGTTCGGCAAATGCAGAACTAGTGGCATTAGGGGAAGACGTAGGCGCTGGTGTCGTTTGGACACCTGGTGAAGCCGCAACAGCAGGTTGTAAGACGCTGGCTGCGATCGCCTCAGCTTCGGCAGCTCTACCTTTTTCTATAGCCTGCTGTCCTGCGGGTGCTAGGGTAAAGCCCAAAAAATCTACTGTGGTTAAACTCTGATCTTTTTTGTAAACGTAAACTAAAGGTTGCGAGAAGGGATATCTCGCATCAGCTGGCAAGGCTTGATGTAATTGCAGAACTCGCACACCTTTCAACTTCGACACCTGATTAGCTAACACATAGCTGATGCCGTCTTTGCCCAGTTGTTTGATGATTTCTGCGGTATTGTCTTCACTTACTTGGGTAGCATTAGCCCCTGTAGCAAATTCAGCAGTTTTAAAGGCTGGATAAGTACGAAAAGTATTGCGAGTTTCACTCGTATTCGGGTGATCAATTAACCGAATCTTGGCTGAAGGCCCTCCCAGTTGTGACCAATTTGTAATTTGCCCCCGGAAAATCCGGGCAAATTGCCTACTAGTCAAGCTTTCTTTGAAAGGATTGTCTGCACCAACCACGATCGCAATCTTTTCACGCTGCAAACGAATTTGCTCTAGTCCTTGAGCTTTTTCTGCTGGCGTCAACCCGCGCCCCATTGCGACTATATCGATTTTGCCATCTAGTAAATCTTTCAGCGCTGTCTCAGTGCCGTTTGCAGCAACTTCAACCTTTTTACCGACAAACTGTTTTTCAAAACTTTCTTTCAGGCTTTGGTTGATTGCACTCAAGCTACTGGAACCGTCAATCCGTACTATCGGTTCATTCTGCACTGTTTGTGGCAGTGGCGAAGAGGTAGTTTCAGGTGTAGATTGTGCCAGCATCGGTGCTGATACCACCAGAGATGCTGCCATTGGGGTTGTAGCTAAAGCAACCCATAATAACAGCCTGACTATCGAAGTATCTTTTTTTTCTTGTTGCCACATAAGCCCCTTAATTAAAGTAAAAAATAGAAAGCCTGCCAGTCCTAAATCGCGATCTTTATAAAGATAATGGAGGAGACGGGCTAATTATACATCTGAGTTATCTTTAGTTCTAATTACTTCAAAGCACTTATGCTGATTTATACTTCGCTGCAACGTGGATAGCATGATAATTTATACTCTAATTGCCAAAGTCTGTTTACTATAAATTTTTCTAAGTTATATTGCAACTTATACCAAGTTGGTAGTTTATGACCGCGATTATGAATCATTGAATTACTAAAACTGGTAAAGTGTAGCAAATTCAATATTATTTAACAATATTATTTTCAGTACTGCTGAGTCTGAGTTATGAGTGCTGAGTTATGAGTGCTGAGTGCTGAGTTATGAGTGCTGAGTTATGAGTTATGAGTTATGAAGATAACAATGACAATCTGGCTTATCTATTAATGACTCAACTAAAGCATTTAGGGCAGTTGCAGCTAAAGCACCACCTCCCAAAGTTCCTTCAACTGTAATATAAGGTATCCCTTGTTGCATCAATTGCCGCTTGGCTGCGGGAGCATGGCTAAAGCCAATGGGCATTCCAATTACTAATGCAGGCTGAATTTTTTGGTTAGCAATGGCTTCGCAAGTTTCCAGAAGTACTGAGGGAGCATAACCAACTACCAGCACACAACCCTTACTTACTTGCAGCAATTTTGTTCGCCATTCTTGATGTTGCCAAAAGGCGAGTTCTGCCTCTGTGGCGGTGGTAATATGAGGGTTATCAATTAAGGTTTCGGTGCGACATCCTAAGTGAAGTAATCGGGTTTGATCTAAAGCAGCAGCAACCGTTTGAGTATCGACAACAATTTGACAACTTGAAGATAAAGCTTCTCGACTAGCTGCGATCGCATCTCGACTCAATTTCACAAAGGACACTAAACTGACATCGCCACAAGCCAAAACCAACTGAGAAATTAAATGTTGTTCAATTTCCGAACGGTGAGACAAATCAGGTAGTAAGCGTTGTAGCGATTCGGTAAAAGCTTCTGAATGGGTATGAATTTCGGCATCCAAGCCACTCCAAAGATTTTCTAATCCCCCCAATCCGGCTTGGGTTTCAACATCAAGTAACTTCAGTTGCGCCAAAACTTCTGCTTGGATAATTTGACAATGGCGATCGCGCCCCAACAATCCTTCTAATGCTGATGCTGTTTGCCGCAGTTGAGAAATTTGTTGCATCACCGCCCGATATTGCTGCTGGAGTTGTCCCATGAGGTTAACCGTTGTGTCGGCTTCTGGTTCCACCTCCAAAATATTGCGGATATGGTTTAGCTGAAACCCTTGCTGCTTAAGTGCGACAATCCGTTGTAACCGGAGAACATCTTTTTTGGTGTAGAGACGGTAATTGCTGCGCGATCGCACTGGTTGCGGTAGCAATCCCAACTGATGGTAATGTCGCACCATCCGCGGAGTTAAACCACCGCCAACTGCATCAGTGAGTTCTTTAATAGTTAAGCAACCAGCATTCATGATTTACTCCAACAAGGGCAAAATTCTTTGTAACTCTTCACAAGCCGCCTGAAGAGATGGCGGCGCATTTTCATCTAAGCCTTGGTAACACTGATTTACCAAGTTTTCTACAGATGGTTTGCAAGCTGACTCATTTTTAGGAAATTTTGGATATTCTGTTTCTTCATCAACAGCCTGTCCCCGTAAATAATGTATCCAAGTTTCAATATTTCTTTTTGGCACGAATATTGCTATAGCTTCATCAGGCTGGCGAATCTGCTGTGAATCTTCTATCAGTGCATCATCTAATTGCTTCAACCTTTCGTCTACCGTTTTTTTGTCTGCATCAATCATTACAACCAGCCCAATAGATAAGTAACTTGCCTTACTGCGGTATGCTTTCACTTCTTTTGGATAACACAATCGCACATACTGTTCTGCGGATTGGCTTCCATCGGGGCAAGGCAAAAATCTGATTGTTCCATTAAAGCCTCGTATTTTTAGAAAATGACGAGCAAAAACTTCTTGTTGCCTATCCTCACACAAGACAAGAATCTGTATTCTACGCTGGCTCATACAGCCATCCCCGCGCAATCAATTCTGAAACGGGTAATCCAGTACTTTCAGCAACCTCATTGCTAATTTTTTTCACTCGCACAGGAGCATTACTCCGACGCTCAAACCAATAACCTATAGGTGATGCTAAAAGATAATTAATTAACTCAGGATGATGAGAAATTAGCAAAGCCTGCATTTTTCCCTCACTGCAAAGGTCATAAAGCTGAACTAGCCAAGGCTGAATTTCTGGAAGTGCTAAAAAGTTTTCTGGTTCATCAATACACAACGTGTAATCTTCAGACTGAGTGCAATATATTAATGTATAGAGAGCAATTAATACTTTTTGTCCATCAGAGAGTTCATTAAAGTAATAATCAATAAGATTTGCACGACTTTCAACAGATGCAAATCGTAATTTTAAAGTTGTATAGCCTACGCCGAACTGGTCAAATTTAAAACTAATAAAACCGTCTAAAACATTTTTTAAAATATTTATTAATTCAGCTACTTTACCCTGGTCGTGGGAAATATAACGATACCAAGAAACAAAGTTTTCTAAGTGAGGACTCAATTGTACCTCTTCTTTTTCACTCCCATTAATTATCATGCTAGGAATAATTTGTACAATAATAAATCGCTCCATTCGCTGTTTGAACCAGGTCATCTTTGTGATATCATTATTTGCCAAAAACAAAGGTAGTATGGACTGAGACCAATTAAAAGGATATTTCGGGCCGACTGAATGATTGTCATAAAAAATTTGAACTTCGCCTCTCTCAAACTTCAATAAAGGTTGGTTATCAAACCACAAACGTTCATATTGTACATGGCGATCTTCTAGATTGTGTTCAATAGCAAGTTCATATTTATAGTTGCCATCATTTCCGTCAATTTCTATTTCAAAACGCTGAATTGGTAAAGTTTGCCAGCGAGTGCAGTCAAAAATTGGGAAAAGTCCTTCTACCTTAGCTGCGCCACTTACAAAAAGTTGAATTCTCCGCAAGACTTCAAAAACAGTTGATTTACCTGCTCCATTACCACCAAGAAACAGGTTAATCGAGTCAAAATTCATCTCGAAATTTACCAACCCGCGAAAGTTATCAATATATATTCGCTTTAGCATAGATTTTTTTCTCCTAGTGCAATTTTAAAGCTAACAGTTAAATCGTCCCATTTACCTACATTCCGCTTCTGAAAAACACTCCAAGAACGCAGATAAAGATTTAACTTTGCGTACCTCAGCGTCCCTGTGCATTTTAAAATCATTATAAACCTTGACATTAACATTAATGTCAAGGTTTAGCGTGAGAGAGTCCTTGTAAATTCACTTCTCATGCTCTACCCCCAACGTTTGGGCCAATTCACCAGAGAACACGCAGATACTGTAGCCGCCCTTTTATGTGGCTTACTGTTACTTTTCGGATGGTTTGCCTTGCATCTCGGTTGGTTGGGATTGGCGTTCCTGCTGCTACCAGCTGCTTATGTAATAGGCGGTTACGAAAGTGCGCGGGAAGGATTGACTACTCTCTTTAAAGAAAAAGAACTCGATGTAGATTTGCTGATGATTGTGGCGGCTATTGGTGCTGCTAGTCTCGGCTTATGGCGAAGAGAATATCATCTAATTATTGATGGGGCAATTTTGATTCTGATCTTTGCTATCAGTAGCGCATTAGAAGGCTATGCAATGGCGCGAACTGAGCGGAGTATCAGGAGTTTGATGAGCCTGACGCCAGATACAGCAAGGGTTTTACTTCAAGGGAGGGAAGAGGAAATTCCGATCAGTCAGCTCAAAGTCGGCGATCAGATTGTCGTTAAACCTGGAGAGCTAATTCCTACTGATGGGATAATTTTATCTGGTTACAGCACCCTCAATCAAGCTGCAATTACAGGCGAGTCTTTACCTGTAGAGAAAACAGTGGGCGAAGAGGTATTTGCTGGAACACTCAACGGCTATGGTGCATTGCAAATTAAAGTACACAAACCAGCCCAAAGCAGTTTGATTCAGCGTGTGATTCGTTTGGTAGAACAAGCGCAGACAGAAGCACCACCTTCCCAAGAGTTTATCGATCGCTTTGAGAAAGGATATGCCAAAGTCATTGTAGTAGCTGGAATATTACTGGCAACTTTACCGCCATTTCTTTGGGGCTGGGATTGGGAAACAACAATTTATCGCGCTCTTACTTTCCTTGTAGTGGCTTCTCCCTGTGCGCTGATGGCTGCAATTATGCCCACCCTGCTTTCAGGAATCGCCAATGGTGCAAGACAAGGGATTTTATTTAAAAATGGGGCGCAGTTGGAGAAGATTGGCAAAGTCCGAGCGATCGCATTTGATAAAACTGGTACTCTAACAATAGGACAGGTGCAGGTATTCCAGGTAGCTTCAGCTAGTAAATACACTAAGGATGATGTATTAAAAGCCGCCGCAAGTATCGAAGCATCTTCCGAACATCCCATCGGGAAGGCAATTGTGCAGGCGGCTGGTGATTTAGATTGGATTGCTGCAATGCAAGTGCAAGCTATACCGGGACAGGGAATTGTCGGAATTGCTCAAGAACAACAGGTAATTGTTGGGAATACAATTTTTTTACAAAAGTATGTAACAAATTCACCTGAAGAATTGCGAGAAATAGTTCAATCTAGGGAGCAAGAAGGTAAAACTGTGGTTTGGGTAGCGAAGAACCCCACCCCCAACCCCTCCCCGCAAGCGAGGAGGGGAGCAGAGGTGATGGGTGTAATTGCGATCGCAGATGAGGTGAGAGTCGAAGCAGCCGCAACCATTAGCCGATTAAAGAAACTGGGAGTTGAACAAATTGTCATGTTAACCGGGGATAATGAAGAAACTGCTCACAGTGTCGCCAAAGCAGTCGGAATTGATCGGGTGTATGCTCAACTTTTACCAGAAGATAAGCTGAATGTTATCCGCCGTTTACAGCAACAATATCAAACAGTTGCAATGGTAGGCGATGGAATCAATGATGCACCAGCTTTAGCGCAAGCATCTGTAGGTATAGCGATGGGAGTATCTGGGAGCGATGTGGCATTGGAAACCGCAGATATCGTACTGATGGCAGACAGGTTAGAAAAAATTGCTGTAGCGATGCATTTGGGCAGGCGATCGCAACTCATAGTAAAACAAAATATAGTTGTAGCGTTGAGTTTCATTATGTTGCTTTTAATCGGCAACTTTCTCGGAAATATCAACCTACCCATCGGTGTCATTGGTCATGAAGGTTCCACAGTATTAGTTACCCTCAGTGGACTAAGATTATTGAAATAAGATAGCACGCCAGATCAGCCCAAAACCCAGATGTAGAGACGCGATTTCTCGCGTCTTCAAAGACCAGAAATACCCAAAATCACTGAAAATTGATGAATTAGAAACTTTCGTCGGGTCGAAAAAACCAAAATTTTGGTATGGAGTGTGGTCAAGACTCAATTCACATTAAACGTAAATTATTATTTTGAACTTTTAATATCATGTCCGGCTAATTAGTTATAATTCCCTTTCTCTATGCAGAAAGCCCAAAAACCCATCCCCTCTGCCCCTCTGCCCCTCCGCTCCTCTGCGGTCTTAATGATAAGTCTTTAACCGGACATGATATAACTCCTAACTCTTACAGCTATTTTCAGGTAAATAAACTACGCGATAGGGCGCAAGGCCTTGCGCCCCTACGACAGGTGTGGTTCAAATACATGAAAACTGCTGTAACTTCAAACTCTTAACTCCTAACTGTTAACTTTTAACTCTTGCTCATGCAAACCGATCCAAAACCAGGAACACTTTACGTTGTCGGCACACCAATTGGCAACCTGGAAGATATCACCTTTCGGGCAGTGCGAATTTTGCAAACTGTAGATATCATTGCTGCGGAAGACACGCGTCATACGGGGAAACTGCTACAGCATTTTCAAGTTAAAACACCCCAGGTAAGTTACCACGAACACAATCGTACTAGCCGTATTCCAGAATTATTAGAGCATTTAGTTAATAAAAAAGCGATCGCTCTGGTGAGTGATGCTGGGATGCCAGGTATTTCCGATCCTGGATATGAACTGGTGAAAGCCTGTATTGAGGCGGGAATTCCAGTAGTTCCCATTCCTGGGGCTAGTGCAGCAATTACCGCTTTGAGTGCAGCCGGACTACCAACGGATCGGTTTGTCTTTGAAGGCTTTCTCCCAGCGAAAACCCAACAAAGACAAGAACATTTAGAATCTCTGCAAACAGAATCT
This sequence comes from Nostoc sp. DedQUE12b, assembly GCF_034530835.1. Taxonomy (NCBI): domain Bacteria; kingdom Bacillati; phylum Cyanobacteriota; class Cyanophyceae; order Nostocales; family Nostocaceae; genus Nostoc; species Nostoc sp. DedQUE12b. Next base: position 44,683 of record NZ_JAVRCI010000044.1, read on the forward strand.
CGCACTTTGATTTTCTATGAATCGCCGCACCGTTTACGAGATACTTTGCAAGACTTAGCTCTGGTTTGGGGAAGCGATCGCCAAATTGTGCTAGGACGGGAGTTAACTAAATTGTATGAGGAATTTTGGCGGGGGACAATTGCCGAAGCGATCGCTTACTACAGCCAACGAGAACCCCAAGGTGAATATACATTAGTAGTCGCGGGAATTCCAGCCAGTCAGCCCCAACTGACAGAAGAAGAATTGAAAGCCGAATTGAAACAGTTAATTAGTCAAGGAATATCGCGATCGCAAGCTAGCCGTCAGTTAGCAAAATTTACTTCCCTTCCCCGTCGCCAATTATATCAACTAGCTCTTTCTATAGTCTCCAGTCCTGAGCCTTGAACGGCCGATATCGCTTTTTTGAAAATCAAAAATTTTCTTTCTTCTTTTTGTGTCCTTTTCTACCAGATGCTACGCGTAGCCATATTATAAGGACGCAAGCTACACGTAGTGTTTCATATATAGCCGTAGTCACATAGATTAGGACAGTGTTGATTGCTCAAAGGCTTGAAACGACTGGGTTTTTACTCAGCACTCAGCATTTTGCTATAAAAGGCGGTTAGCTTGCTTATTTAGATTTTTTATGATGTCAAATAAGACAGCTATATAAATACTTCAATGTACAGAATGTTACTAATTTTTATATTCATCCTCAAAGACGACTTGGTGAATATTCAAATAATACCTAAAGATTTTTGATATTAGTTCTCTAGATAGATCGGAAATTTTGGAGGCAAACTTTAATATGAAATAGTCAAATGCAAACAAAGCAGATTCTCAGTGAAGGAGAAATTCAATGACTAACATTATTGCTTGGCTGGTTTTGGGTTTAATCGCAGGTGCGTTAGCTAAGTTATTTTATCCTGGAACCCAAGGTGGCGGTATTATCTCTACCATTATATTAGGAATCCTTGGAGCCGTATTCGGTGGTTATTTGGGTCAAGTATTGCTAGGAAGTGGTTCGGCAGCAGCTGCATCCGCAGGAGCTTTATCTCTGGGAAGCATTTTATTTGCTGTTATTGGTGCAATGATACTAATTTTCCTTTGGGGTTTAGTTACTCGTCGAGCTGTGTAATTACCTCAATTTGAGGTAACAATTTTGGGAATCACTTCTAACTGCAATAAACCAGTAAAATGACATTAGAAAAAGAGCGAAGAACTATAGGAGTTTTCGCTGGGTATTCCGATGCACAATTGGTACTTCAAGAACTAAAAGCTTCTAATTTCCCAATGCATAAAGTTTCTGTTATTGCACGGAATACAGAAGAAAAAACTGATATTGCTGGTGTTGAAATCATCGAAAACACTGGCAATATATCCTCTGAGGAGGATACTGCTGGAGCCGTTACTAGTGATGCCTTAGACGGTCTTACTAGTTTATCAGTCGATCTAGTCCTCTTGGTAATTCCTGGTATAGGGCCAGTAATCTTAGCCGGAGCGGAAGTAACTGCGATCGCTACTACTTTAACAGGTGGTTTGTCTGCTTTGTTCCTAAGTTTAGGAATTTCTGAAAATCTTGCACAGGGTTATAGCGATCTTGTCTGTAAGGGTTACTATTTGGTGATAGTAACCGGTATAGACATAGAAATTCGTCTTGCCAAGAGGATTTTTAATCGCCGTGATATTCAACAATGGGGAGTCTTTGAACCATACTCGACCCCAAATAATCGTTATAAACACGCGCTTGGCGTTTTTTATCGGCGTCAAGACGCAGAAAAAGCGCTTACTGAACTGAGAACTGCTGGCTTCCCAATGAGTCAAGTATCAGTAGTTACTAAAAATACAAGTAACCTAAGTGAGATATCTGAGGTAGACATCAGCAGTTTCCAAAATAAATATACTTCTTTAGGAATTTCTGATGAGTTAGCTAGAGATTATGAGCATCATTTGACTCTTGGTCATTACTTATTAGTACTCAAAGGTACTGATATCTATGTAGCAGGCGCCAGAGCTATTTTAGAGAGTAACAAGATTCAACATTTTAGTATTTATAGTCAATCCGAGCTTGATGTAGCTAGAAGCGATCGCCAGGTAATTACCAACTTCTAGTTAATCCTCAAGTTAAAATTAATAGTTTTTACGACACATCATTATTGTGCAGATTACTAATAATTTATAGTCCAAGCAATACGATTGTACTATAAATTCTATACTTCTATGGGTATAGGTTGTGTTTTGAAACCTTAACTTTTATGTGGAATGAATGCTGCTTGCAATCCCTAAGGTTACGGTTGCTCTGTAGATTGATGTACAATGGCATAGATGTTATGTACAACCGCAAAAGCCACTATATTTTAGTATTTAAATAAACTGTATTTTCATTAATTTAATTTTTACTATTCGGCTGTTTAATTTTACTATCCAGCCTTTTTGTGAAGTTCAAATAACTTTGAACTTCACAAGATAATTTTAAAAAACATCATTTTGTAGTAAAAATTAGTAGTTAATAAATTTATAATTTGAGCATAATTTTTTAATTATTCCCGGCGAGATTCAATTACAAAATTAGGTAGTTGCTTATTAAGTTATACTATCAAATATTTTGTTAATAAACTTATCAAAGTTTTCAATAAAAATATTATTATTTAAACTAACGTTACATTGGGAAAAATGTTGGTATGCAAAAAACTGTGCATATTCTAACATAAATTAAATATCCTCCATTTATTTGGGATAGCCGAAACATAATCAAAATAGTCTCAAAAACAGAAATAATTTGAATACCTGTTTGGAATAATGTTTAACCGTTTGAAGATTGGAACCAAGATTGGAGTAAGTTTTGCTTTGAGTTTGGCAACTCTGACCACCATTGGTCTAATCTCCTACCAAAGCACCAATGAGCTAATTGAAACTTCGGGCAAAGAAAGCCATACTTACCAAGTGTTAAGTCAGCTTGAAGACCTCAACTTGCAACTGACAAATGCTGAGACTGGGCAACGCGGTTACATTATTACTGGAGAAAAGCGCTATTTAGAACCTTATAACGCTGCCATTCAAGTACTGAATCAAAAAGTTAGGGAGCTTCAAAGATTAACGGCAGATAACCCCAATCAACAAAATCGGCTTGATATTTTGCAGCCACTACTAACCGAGAGAATGGCTGTAATGAAAGAAGTCATAGAGCTACGCCAAAGCCAGGGTTTAGAAGCTTCTCAGAAAGCTGTTTTGACAGACCAGGGTAAGCAGCTGATGGATAATATTCAGAAAGTTCTCCAAGCGATGAAAAAAGAGGAGAATGCACTGCTAAAACAGCGCTCTGAGAAGGCACAAGCAGCTGGTCGGCAAACGCTCGTCAGTATTGTCTATAGTATTCCCTTCTTTTCTTTGCTCTTAGCTTTAATCGGATTCACACTGACCAGACATATCTCAGTACCGCTGAAGCAAATCTCTGATTTGGCAGAAAAAATGGCGGATGGGGATTTATCGGTAAGTTTACCAAATAGCGATCGCCAAGATGAAATTGGCGTGTTGACGCGCACCTTTAACCAGATGATCGTTAATCTGCGAAACACAACTCAAAAAAATGAAGAGCAAAACTGGCTCAAATCTAACTTAGCTGAATTTACCCAGATGCTCCAAGGGCAGCGAAATCTGGAAAGCGTTTCTAATCTAATCTTGTCGAATTTAGCACCACTAGTTGGAGCATCACAGGGCGTTTTTTATGTGATGGACTCCATAGACGACCAGCCTGTGCTGAAGTTGCTGAGTGGTTATGCTTATAAAGAGCGAAAAAACCTCGCAAATCAGTTTCGTTTGGGTGAGGGATTAGTGGGACAATGCGCCCTAGAAAAACAAAGAATCCTCCTCACAAAAGTTCCCAGTGACTATATCCGCATCGCTTCCGGTTTAGGAGAAGCACCACCGCTAAATATTATTGTGTTGCCCATACTATTTGAGGGGCAGGTAAATGCTGTAATTGAACTTGCCTCTTTTGGGTCATTTAGTGAGTTACACCTGATATTTCTAGAACAATTGAGTGAAAATCTAGGTGTATTTTTAAATAACATCGCCTCACAATTGCAAACCCAGCAACTACTCGAAGAGTCTGTTGCTTTAACAGAAGAACTGCAAACCCAGCAAGAAGAACTACAGCAAAGCAATCAACGCTTGGAAGAACAGGCGCACGAATTAGAAGAATCACAATTTCTTGTTAAGCAATCTAACGAAGAATTGCAACAACTAAATGAGGAGCTAGAAGAAAAGGCAGAATTATTAGAAGTTCAAAATCGAGAAGTGGCCCGCAAAAATCAGGAAGTTGAGCGGGCGAGGAAGTCTTTTGAAGAAAAAGCTGAACAACTGGCCTTGTCTTCCAAATATAAGTCAGAATTTCTGGCGAATATGTCCCACGAACTACGGACACCGCTAAATAGCCTGTTAATTTTAGCAAGGCTACTAGCAGATAACTCTCTTAACAACTTGACCGACAAACAGGTAGAGTACAGCCGAACTATTTACTCGGCTGGGACTGATTTGCTGGAATTAATCAATGACATTCTAGATTTGGCAAAAATTGAGTCGGGTACTATGTCGCTTAATATTGAGCAAATTGCTCTTGCAGATTTGGAGACATCTCTAGAGCAGACTTTCCGGCAAGTTGCCCACAATAAAGAACTCAGTTTTACTATTGAACGGGACAAGAAGTTACCACCGACAATTTATAACGACTCCAAACGTCTGCAACAAGTGCTGAAAAATCTCCTAGCTAACGCCTTTAAATTTACAGAAGAGGGAGGCGTGAAGTTACAAATATTCCAAGTTGATAATTCCACGATCGCTTTTGCCATCAGCGACACGGGCATAGGCATTGCAGCCGAAAAGCAGAAGGTTATTTTCGAGGCATTTCAGCAAGCAGATGGTACCACCAGCCGCAAGTACGGCGGGACTGGCTTGGGCTTGTCCATCAGCCGTGAATTAGCTCAACTGTTGGGAGGGAGAATTGAACTACTCAGCCAACCAGGACAGGGAAGCACCTTCACCCTTTACTTGCCCAGGCAACAGGAAAAGCATGGGCAAAATATCACTACACCACCTCTTGAGCCAACTACCATAAAAGAAGTGTCACTGGTGGAAAACAGACCCATAACTGTGGACATCTCTCCATCAGTAAAAGTGCTTCCCAGCTTACCCCAGGATATTCCAGATGACCGGGAAATAATTCAACCAGGCGATCGCATTTTGTTAATTATCGAGGATGACGATAAATTTGCCCGTATCTTACTAGATATGGCACGTCAGCAAGGCTTTAAAACCATCGTTGCTTTACAGAGCAAACAAGGTCTAGCACTAGCTGAACAGTTTAAACCCAATGCGATTATGCTAGATATCCACATGCCAGAGATGGATGGTTGGACGGTGCTGGATCGTCTGAAGCATAAACCAGATACCAGACATATACCAGTACACATACTTTCTGTTGATGAAAGACAACAACGGGGATTACAGCTAGGAGCAATTACTTATCTACAGAAACCTGTATCTCCAGAAGCGCTAACTCAGGTATTGACTGAGATTAAAGGCTTTATTGAGCGTCAGGTAAAAAATCTCCTAATTGTCGAAGATGACCCCGTACAAGCCCAAAGTATTATCGAACTGATTGGTAATGGCGATGTCCAGAGTACAGCAGTAGGTACAGGGGCAGAAGCCCTCTCGATTTTGCGATCGCATCACTTTGATTGTATGGTACTCGATCTCGGTCTGCCCGATATGAGCGGGTTTGCCCTAATTGAGCAGATAAAACTTGAACCCAGGCTTTTGAAACTGCCGATCATTGTTTACACCGGCAAAGAACTCAGCCGGCAAGAAGAAACCCAGCTGCGGGGACTTGCTGAGACAATTATTATTAAAAATGTGCGATCGCCAGAGCGATTGTTAGACGAAACTGCCCTGTTTTTGCATCGAGTGCAAGCAAATTTGCCCACACCAAAGCGGCAAATGTTAGAGCAACTACATCAAACTGACCCGGTGCTGGCTAATCGGAAAATTTTGATTGTAGATGATGACCTGCGAAATATTTTTGCCCTAACCAGCTTTTTAGAAAGTTATCAAATGCAAGTGCTGTTTGCCGAAAACGGCAGAGATGGTATAGAGAGGCTGCAAACTAATCCTGAAATTAATATAGTTTTGATGGATATCATGATGCCAGAAATGGATGGTTACGAAACCACCCGCGCCATCCGCCAGCAACAACAGTTTCGCTCACTACCAATCATCGCTTTAACTGCCAAAGCCATGCCAGGCGACAAGGAAAAGTGCATCGAAGCTGGAGCCTCTGACTACATCACCAAACCTGTAGATACTGAGCAATTGCTTTCACTACTCCGGGTTTGGCTGTATCGGTGAGATTATAGAAAACTGCTGTATTTATTCCCTCTTTGCCATATTCTCATTCAACTTTTGCATAAACTCTTGATGTTCAGTGGCAGCTAAACCTGCTTGCAGGACAGATAACACCGTTTCCATTTCTCCTGACAGCAAGGCAGATATTGCCAACCACAACCCCGGAAACACCTGACTGCGAATAATTCCCTGCTCATCGGTTGGTAGCAAAACATATTCGTCTGCTTGCAGCCTAAACCAATCCAACTGATTATCTAATGTTCGCCAGACAATATACTCCTGTACTCCATTCCGTCGATAGCTGCGTTTTTTATCATGTAAATCGATGGCTGCACTACTTGCTGCCACTTCTATCACTAGTTCGGGTGCGCCTTGGATATAATCATCCTCACTAATCAATGCCTGTCTGCCCGGAATAAATAGTACCGCGTCAGGCTGTGGTTCATTATCCGGATCTAAACGCACTGTGGGTTCAATTCCCAGAACAAGGCCAGGCGTTGCCGTTTTATAATTCCACAACCACCCGATCAGGTTTCCATGTGGTTCCCCATGACTTTTAATTCTGAGTGGGGATGCCATAATATACACAACTCCTTCAACCAGTTCAGCTTTTCTTAAATGCGGCATTGCCTGATAGCGCCGCTCAAATTCGCAGCGAGATAAGCGATCGCCATTTTCCAGAGGTAAAACTGAAATCATTTTTTTAGGAGTTGCAACCATCCCTTTGTCCTCTTTACCCAAATTGTCCAAACTGAATCAAAGTATTCTCATTTGGCAGTGCTGCATCCATTTTACTACTGCACATCAAAAAGGTCTTGGGCAGCGATTAGGGTGCTTTCGCCCACAAGGGACGTTAGTGTTGGCGTAATAACTAAAAGCAAAAGCCCACACTGCACCCGATCAAGGAGTCAATGTGGGTAATTTATCCCTGTAACGGGAATGTAGTTAGCGGAACATACTACTCACTGAAGTATCTTCATGAATTCGCCAGATAGTTTCTCCTAAGAGATTAGCTACTGACAGCACCACTAGTTGGGGAAAACGATTATTTTCTGGTATGGGAATGGTATTGGTGACAATAACTTCCTCAAACAAGCCACTAGACAACCGCTCCATCGCTGGTGGAGAAAATACCGCATGAGTTGCACAGGCATATACCTGACGCGCTCCTTCTTCACGCAGTAATCGCGCTCCTTCTGCGATCGTTCCCCCAGTGTCAATCATGTCATCTACTAACACTGCCGTTTTGCCTTTAACATCGCCGATGATATTTAACACTTCGGCAACATTATGTGCCTGACGACGTTTGTCAATAATTGCCAGTGGGGCATCATTAAGTTTTTTGGCAAATGCTCTGGCACGCGCTACACCGCCAACATCGGGGGAAACAACCACAAGATCGGGCAGTTCTTTGCTTGCTAGATAATCCAGCAATACTGGCGAACCGTAAACATGGTCAAAGGGAATATCGAAATAGCCTTGAATCTGAGCCGAGTGTAAATCCATTGCTAGAACGCGGTTGGCACCGGCTTCGGTGATCAAGTTAGCAACTAGCTTGGCGGTTATTGACTCTCTTCCTGCCGTTTTGCGATCGGCACGAGCATAGCCATAGTAGGGAATTACTGCCGTTACCTGTCGCGCAGAAGCCCGACGACAGGCATCAACCATAATCAATAATTCCATCAAATGATCGTTGACGGGTTGACAACATGGCTGGATTAAATAGACATCACAACCCCGAATTGATTCTTGGATTTGAACGTAAAGTTCTCCATCCGCAAATCTTTTGCGAATCATTGGTCCCAAGTCCATGCCCACATAACGAGCGACTTCTTGAGACAGCTGTATATTAGCAGAACCCGAAAACAGCCGCAGGCGATGATTCTCGTTCAGCCCTGTTGCAGATGGTTGCACTTTGAAAGTTGCAGAACTGAGCACAGCAGATCCTTTATGTGCATTCATAGCAATATTATCATTAGAGATTTAATAGATCTAACCAAGAAATAGCCTAAAAAAACATCTGTAAGTTTTATTGAAGCTTCCATACAAAATTTAAACATTTTTGCATAAAATTACTATCCGCTAACTACCTAGTTTTCTTGGCAAACAAGCTATTGATAGCTTAACTGACATCAAGTTCATACACTAGGTCTATAGTTAAATTTTTTGGTTGAGGTAAATAACCCCAATCGCTTAAACATTATTGGTGTGGTAGGTTCTTCTAGTTACCTCATTGATAGCTGATAGTAAGCATTGACAACTTTAGTGATATTAAAGAGTTTGTTCTCACACAGTATAGCACCTCTAGCTAAGTAGTAAAAATGTAATTTATTATTCCACAGCATACGTATTGACAAAAATGATAATCATACAGCCTAGAAGCCGCTAGCAGTGGACAAAATTATTCCACCCGCGTACAAGCACGTTTTTAGACAAAGTTTGAATAAATATTAAATAAACATATTTTTTTGATACTAAAATATTGTTCAAAAAAATACTTATCTGTAAGTAAATTTATGTAACTAGTTTGACTTAATTTTTTTAATTAAATCTAGAAAAGTTATTCAATATCAATAACATTGTAAATGTTTAACCTGAACCTGAGCATTCTGTCAAGTGTAAGCTCCCAATTGCCGCTGAATTAGTTAGCATCCGTATTGCTGCCGGAATAAAATTATTACTGTTGGGTGTACTCTCAATACGGTTCGGTTAAAGGGTAAAGGGGAAAGGGGAAAGGTTTTGAATACATCCTTTCCCCTTTACCCGCAAACCCATTCCCCAGATCATAAGGAAAGTGAAAAATGCTTATCCGAACCGTATTGGGTGTACTCTAATCTTTGGGTGGTTGCAGCACCTGTTTAAATTCATGCCCCTGTTCTACAACGCCGAATTTTGAATTGGTATTAGTTGTGTTCTAGCAGCTTGACAATCTTACTCACTAACTCTTCTGGTTCTAATGGCTTGGTAATGTGAGCTTGAAACCCAGCAGTTAAGGCTTTTTGCTGGTCGATATCTGTGGCATAACCAGTAAGTGCGATCGCCGGAATCGTTCCTCCCTGATTCGGTGGGCGCAAACGAATCTGCTGAATCAGCATGTAGCCATCCATATCAACCATACCGATATCACTCACAATTACATCGGGAATGAAACTATCAAGTACTTGCAATGCTTCTAGCCCAGATGCAACAGCTGTCACTTTTGCGCCATTTTGTTCTAGCAAAAATGCTTCAAACTTGCGTGAAAACTTATCATCATCCACGAGCAAAATTTGCAGGTTGCTTAAGGGAGTCTGGGCGCTTGATGTTTCAGCCTCGGTTTGCTCAAGTACAATTTGTGCTGATTGGTTCAAGATCGGTATTTGAACTGTAAAGGTTGCGCCCTGATTCTCACCCAAGCTTTCTGCCTTGACTGTGCCACCGTGCAGTTCGACAATTTGGCGGACGATCGCTAGCCCTAAACCCAAGCCACCAAATCTGCGTGTCGTCGAGCTATCCTCTTGTCGGAAATAATCAAACACATACGGTAGAAATTCCGGTTGAATGCCAATGCCTGTATCGCTCACTCGGATTTGAGCCTGCCCTGCAATTTGCCTTAATTCAATGATTACTTGTCCGCCATCTGGTGTAAATTTGACGGCATTGGTAAGCAAGTTCCACACCACTTGCTGCAAGCGGGCAGGGTCACCAGAGATAGGTGCAGGCGGATCGAGATCGATCTGTAAGCTAATATTCTTTGCTTCTGCTGCTAAACGCACCGTTTCCAGGGCAGCAGAAATAACAGAGATTAAATTAAGGGGAGCCACCTTTACGGACAGCTTGCCCTGCATAATCCGCGAAACGTCGAGTAAGTCTTCAATTAATTGTGATTGCAGTTTGGCGTTGCGCTCAATCGTTAGTAGTGCTTCGCGTTGATGGGCGGCGTTGAGCTTGCCTTTTTGCAGCAGTTGTGCCCAGCCCAAAATCGGGTTGAGGGGCGATCGCAACTCATGAGACAGCACCGCTAAAAACTCGTCTTTAATCTGGTTAGCTCGTTGCAACTGTTCTGCCTGTTGCTGAATCGAAACAATTAAATTGGCTCGGTCGAGGGCGATCGCTATTTGCTCAGACATTAATTGCAGCAAATCGATTTCTTCTGGGGTAAAGCGAGTTCGGGTGCAGCTAGCAAAGCAGATAGTTCCCAATAACCGTTCTTGGACAATTAACGGTTGACCTACATAAGCGGTGGCACCCAGGTCGCGGTGTGTTTGGGCATGAGGATGAGTGGCAATTTGGGCGCGATCGAGAACGAGTTGCTGTCGTTCTTGAGCTACCCATCCACAAAGGTCTTCACCGAACTCAAGCCACTTGATCGCCTCTGCCATTTCTTGACTAATGCCCTCATAGTTTTGCAAATGCAGTCTGGGGCGGTTGTCTTTTGACTCGACGATGTAGTTGTAGTAATAGTCCAACCCTAGCTGGGGTGAGAGTTTGCTAAATAAATTGTGCATCAGCGTCATCGGTTGCTCAACCGCAAGTAAATTGCTGGTGATGTCATAGAGCAACCGCAAGCGTTCATCGGCTTGCCTCTGTGAGGTTACGTCGCGCATGATTTTGATAAATCCTTGCACGTCGTCGGCTTCATCGCGTAAGGGCATCACAAAGCCACTACCCCAAAAGCGGCTACCGTCTTTTCGGATATGCCAGCACTCATTTTCTGCCTGTCCTTGAGTTTGGGCGCTCTGCAATTCCCTCCCAGCGCGGTCTTGTACGTTGTCTTCGGGGCTGTAAAGGCAGCGACTGTCACGGCCAATCATTTCTGCTTCTGAATACTTGAATAATTGTTCAGCACCAGCACTCCAACTCGTGATCGCAGCGTTGGGATCAACGGTTAAAATGGCATATTCTTTTGCACTTGCCACCATTAACCGAAAGCGAGCTTCACTTTGTTTGAGGGCAATTTCGATTTGTTTGCGATCGCTAATGTCGTAGGACATTGCCAGCACAGCATCAACTTCACCGCGATCGTTGCGTAAGGGTGTGCCGTGAGAGATATAGTAGCGATTGTGGCTGTTGTGTTCTAAGGTAAATGATTCGCCATTGAGAGCTTGACGGAAGTAGGGTTCGTAGCTGTCTGCTAGGGCGGGTTCGACGGCTTCCCAGAGTGTTTTGCCGACAAAGTTTTCAGTAGTCATACCGACCCACTCCAGCGCTTCGCCTTCTGCCAGCTGGTAGCGCAAATCTCGATCCACAATGAACACAGCGCCATGAGGCAGTTTGGCCGCAACTTGACGCAGGCGGGCTTCGGCAAGTTGGCGATCGCGCTTTTCTTGGGCTTCTCGCAGCGCTCGTTGGACACAAGGAACCAACCGCCGTAAGTTGCGCTTTAGCACATAGTCGGTGGCTCCCAGTTTCAGCGCTTCAATTGCCAATTCTTCGCCCATACTGCCAGAGACGAAAATAAAGGGCGTGTCAGGACAGAGGTTTTGGGCAATTTTCAAGGCGGAAATGCCATCAAAACCAGGCAAGGCATAGTCTGCCAAAATCAAGTCAAATGCATTGCTTTCTAATGCCTTTACAAACTCAGCGCGAGTTTCTACCCGGAGCAGTTCACAATCAGTGCCGCCATCGGTCAGGGTGACATCTATCACCTCTGCATCAAGGGGATTGTCTTCCAGCAAAAGAAAGCGCAGTGCTGTCATAATTATTCTGCCTCATGTTTCGGCAGCGAAAAGTAGAACGTTGCGCCTTGGTCGATTGCGCCTTCTGCCCAGATGCGTCCGCCATGTCGATGAATAATCCGCCGGACAGTGGCAAGCCCGACTCCCGTGCCAGGAAACTCTTCCTGGGGATGCAGCCGTTGAAACATGCTAAATAATCGATCGCAGTATTTCATGTCGAACCCTGCACCATTATCTTTGATAAAGAAAATCACTTCTTGCTCCTGCTCAATCCTACCAATTTTGATGGCGGCTTCGGTGTTATTGCGCGTGTACTTGACAGCATTCGACAGTAAATTTTGCAGTACTAGCCGTAGCAGTACTGGGTCAGCCTCTACCGTTGGCAATGGCTCGATTTCCCAGTGGAGCGATCGCCCGATTAGTTCCGGCTGCAACTGTTCTCGCACCTGCTGCACCAATTGACTGATATTAACAGTAGTCAAATGCATTTCTGTCTTCCCCAAGCGGGAAAATTCCAGCAGGTCGTCTACCATTTTTTCTGCCTCAAGAGCAGATTTCGTGATAATGTTGAGAGTCTGCAAACTGGATGCATCAACGAGGGTCGCATTGAGCTTGCCTTGCAATCGTTCGGCAAAGCTGCTGATGTAGCGTAGCGGCGTTCGCAAGTCGTGGGATACCGAGGAAGAAAACGCCTCCAGTTCTTGGTTGATGGCTTCTAGTTGAGCAGTCCGCGCTTTTACCTGTTGCTCCAAGCGTTCGTTGAGTGTTTGTACTGCCTGCATTACCTGTTCGCGGTAGACTGCTTCGCGTCGCAGTTGTGCTAGTTGGAGGTTGGCATTGACTCGCGCTAACAATTCCCGTGCCGAGAAGGGTTTAATTAAGTAGTCATCTGCGCCAGTTTCTAACCCCTCCACCCGTGATTCTTCGCCAGCACGGGCAGAGAGCAAAATAATCGGGATTGTCTGGGTATTTGGTGAAGCCCGTAGCGATCGTAGCAACTCAAATCCATCCATTCTGGGCATCATCACATCTGCTAACACCAAGTCATAGATGGCACTTCCACCAGAGCGAATCGCATTCAGTGCGGCTAACCCATCATTTACAGCTTCCACCTCGTAGTACTGGTTTAACAACCGCCTGAGATAGCCGCGCATATCGGCGTTGTCATCCACTAAGAGAATACGCACCCTCTTGGAGCTTTGTGCGTCATAAGAGGCAGGGGAGCAGGGAGCAGGGAGCAAGGGGGAAGACTGGGACGGAGCTTGAACTTCTGAGCTTTGTGCCTGAACCTGCAAGCTTTCTGCCTGAACCT
>NZ_JAVRCI010000045.1:0-57995 GCF_034530835.1 Nostoc sp. DedQUE12b
TACTCACTCCCGCTACCAGAATCTTGCCATCGTCTTGCAGGGCAATGCTGTAGGCTATGTCAGTACTGCCCAAGTTAGTAGTGACCTTGCCAGCAGTACCAAAGGTGCTGTCGAGACTACCATTGCTGTTGTAACGTACTACAGCAAAGTTATTATTACTCACTCCCGCTACCAGAATCTTGCCATCGTCTTGTATGACAATGCTTCTAGCAGTGTCGGTGGTATTAGTACCAATATCAGTAGTGACTTTGCCATCACTATCAAAGCTGGCATCAAGAACTACAGGTAGAATTGAAGCGTAGGCTGTTATTACTTCTTGCTCAAACGCTAAACGAGGAACAATAGGCGCTGTAGAAACCTCCAGTTCCCAATCACCACCTAATGCAGCACTCCCTGTCAAATCATCAGAGGCCGCTACTACTGCACCTGTCAATTCGCTCAGACAGCGTATAAACAATACACCTGGCTCGGTTTGAGCGACTTTGCAACCATACAGCAGTAGTTGTGCATCTTCACCCAAAGCATTTGCCCAACCCATAAGTTGGGTTGCGTAACGATTGAGCGTTTCGTTGTTGAGTTGACTGTTGCCCAAATAGATGCACCCAGGTGCGCCGTGGGAAACAATGTGCAGACTATTGACTCCCTGATGAGACTCCAGCACTTGACTAATTTGCTCGATGCCATCTTGGTTGGCATCTAAGACTACAACTGAGGTATCTGGTAATACACCCATTACCAAACTTTGGTAGTCATCAACCTGTGGGTCAATAAAAACTAGGCGAGTAGGATACAAGTCTAAAGTTGGTTTAATATTAATGCTGTGAGATATTTTGTGTATAGTAAGGTTTTTATTGCTACTATGCTTTATCATAATTGTCTAAGAGTAAATCCCTGATATTCAGCAAAAATGAAACTTTTTGCAGATCATTTCTTGTAGTTGCTTTCACTTTCAATGTAGGAATAAAATAAATCCTTTCCCTCGGTAAATCCACTAGTTTAATTAATGAAGATTTAGAAATTTTGGGCATAGAAAGTAGCTGAAACTTTTGATAAAAAAACTCAGTACACATCTATATCCCGACGTTGCATATTTGCGGGATGATTTAGCAACGTCCAAAATTTTCCCCCAGTTTCCTCTGCTTGTCTCAATTCATACCACTGTTCTGCAATAGACCTCTTGCAAAAGTTCTTTTTGCACTCTTGTGGGAAAAGGGAAAAGGTTAAAGGGGAAAGGGAAAAGAACAAACCTTTCCCCCTTTCCCCTTACCCTTTTCCCGACAAATGCCAAGAAGTCTAATGCCCTATTTCCAGATTTCCTGTTCCCTCCCTATACAAGTAAGTTCAGGAATCAAATCGGATTCCTATATGATCCGGTAAGTATCGTCTAAATGAAGAGAGATTTATGACGCAAACAATTTCAATTAACGACTCCGGGCGCTTGCAACTCACGCCGTTAGAAATCCCATCCCGTCTGCTGTTGGGGCCAGGGCCATCTAATGCCCATCCCACAGTTCTCCAAGCGATGAATACTTCACCCGTTGGGCATCTTGACCCAACTTTTCTCGCACTCATGGATGAAATTCAGTCGTTGCTACGCTACGTATGGCAAACAGAAAACTCACTTACCATTGCAGTCAGCGGTACGGGAACAGCTGCAATGGAAGCAACCATCGCCAATGCTGTAGAACCCGGTGATGTAGTTTTAATTGGTGTAGCTGGTTACTTTGGTAATCGCCTTGTGGATATGGCTGGACGTTATGGCGCTGATGTGCGAACCATTACCAAACCTTGGGGACAAGTCTTCAACTTGGATGAACTCCAAACTGCCTTAAAAACTCATCGTCCAACTATCTTAGCTCTAGTTCATGCCGAAACTTCCACGGGCGCACGTCAACCGTTGGAAGGGGTCGCTGATTTGTGTAGTGAATTTGGCACTTTGTTATTAGTGGATACGGTGACAAGTTTGGGCGGCGTCCCCTTGTTTTTGGATGCTTGGGGAGTTGACCTAGCTTATAGCTGTAGCCAAAAAGGGTTAGGTTGCCCACCTGGCGCTTCTCCTTTTACCATGAGTGCGCGTGCAGTTGAGAAATTGCAACAGCGGCGAACGAAAGTTGCAAACTGGTATTTAGATATGTTGTTGCTGGGCAAGTATTGGGGCGCTGAACGCACCTATCACCACACAGCACCCATTAATTTATACTATGCATTGCGGGAAGCACTACGTTTGCTTGCAGAAGAGGGATTAGCCAATTCCTGGCAGCGGCATCAAAAGAACGTAGAATATCTCTGGGAAGGTTTAGAAAATTTAGGACTGAGTATGCACGTTGAGCAAGAGTATAGACTGCCAACGCTTACCACTGTCCGCATTCCACCCGGCGTAGATGGTAAAGCGATCGCTCGACAGTTACTCAATGAACATAATATTGAAATTGGTGGTGGTCTTGGCGAACTCGCGGGTCTTGTTTGGCGCGTGGGATTGATGGGCTTTAATAGTCGAAAGGAAAGCGTTGACCAACTTTTAGCAGCACTGCGGCAGGTTTTGCCTAAGTAGTTTTGATATATGGTGCGTTAACAGTAGCTTAACGCACCTGAGAAAAAGAGCATCGGGCTAACTTCACTGCGAGAAAAAACCAACAACCAGCAGAGGCAAAAGTATTAAGACAGATACAATCAAAACGAGGGTTGCCGGCTCAATTTTAATGTGGTTATTTTGTGGATCGCGCATTTGGCACTATCTCGAACAATAAATATATTAACCAAGCCTAAATGATGGTTACTTTTTTTCCAACCCCAATCAGGTTTAGAAGTGTAAACTTTTTAGCCCATCAGCTTATTTCTTCCAAGGCAATTTAGTCCCCATTTCAGTTAAGGCTGAGAAGATAAGATAAAGAATGAGTAACCCAGCAGCCGCAAAGAAAGCGAGTAAATCGTTATCCATAAATGCCCCACGCTAAAACTTTGCTAATCATAGCGGAATCATTTAATCTTTAGCATTTTTCTGAGTCTGCAATCTTTGATTTTCTGGGTGCAAACTGTACCAGCCATACCAGTGACGAACTGCTAGCCAAACCGCTGAAAGCAAACCCGCTAAACTAAGGGTTAGTCCGCTAAACGGTACTAATAATCCAAAAATAGGTAGCACTGCTCCAGCAATAGTGGCGACGATCGCAGCCAGGGAAGCACTGCGGCTAGCTCCCAATCCCCATGTTAAAATTAGTAAAATGATGGAAATTAAAGTCCAAGCCAACTGAGCATTGATAATGCGAGTTAGATAGGTCAAAGTCAACAGACAAGCAAAGAAAATACTACCAGCGATCGCAATATTTCTAAAACTCATTGGCAGTGACAAATATAACAATAATATCCACCACAAAAATATTGCCGGGGCTAGTAATAAAAGCCGGGGAATGATGCCAGTATGACGAATGGGTTCGGTGTTGGTAAAGACTCCAAAGGGATTTTTGACTGAAACATTATCGTCAAATATCCAAGTAAACTGAGTACTGCGTCCGTTAACTTTAATCTCATTTGGTACAACACCACTAGCAAAATCAGCCGGAGCAAAGTTGGCAATTGCTGTGAGGCGAAAATTAGAAAGCAACTGTCCTGCGGCGCTGTAAACCCAGCGAGGCCCGCCTTGAGCCTGATAAGTAACTCGAAAGGTAGTTTCTTCTCCCGGTTGCAACTGGAAGGGAAAGCCATAGTCTCCCGGATTAGTTTGTTGTAGCCTATTACCGTTACGCTCTACTTTGTAGCCAGCAAGCAGTGTGTAGCCGTTAGGCGGCGATGCTTCAAAAAAGAAATTATTAATATCCTTGAGTTGGTTAACTACTTTATAATCAGCAGTGTATTCCACGCGATAAATTGAACTGCGACCTGGAACATCTACGCTTTGGTCTAGCTTGACTTGAATTTGCGAACCACCCAGCGTTAAAAAGCGGTTAATCTCTCGCGTATCATTGACTTTGACTATTTTGCCATTGGCTTGCGTGGTATAAGAGTATGGTTCCTGGATAGTGTAGCGGACTTGTGGGGCAGATTGTTCGAGCTTTTCACCTGCGACACTTTCAGCTACTTGAGCCACCTTTGTTTGTTCCCAATGGTGATAGCGATTGCTCAAAGTTGAACATAGAAAAAATCCCGGAACTAACAGGACTAATACTAGAGTTAAATGCTGTAATCCCCGCAACAGTTGGGAATAACGAACAGCCCATTCGCCAATGAATATAAATTGTTCCGGCTGGCTGCGACGCAGAGAAAAACTGATAAGTGCGATCGCAACTCCCAAAGCTACCACCAAAAATACTAATAACAGTGAAGCTTTGAGTGCCTGGGTTCCAAATTGAACAAGCTCAACTGGATGCGTCAAATCGGGTAATCCGGGAATACCTTGAGCAGAAGATGACATTGGTTAATTTTTACAGAATTTGGAGAATCAGACCAATAAAATCTCTTAAAAGTTTCTGGGCAATAGTTTTATTTGATACGCAACCAGTTTAAAGAAGTGCTGCGTTGGCGTAGCCAGCCCTCTGTCCCTGACTTGCTCGCCTGGAACTTGGTATAAACACCAAAAACCCGGTCTTTATGACCGGGTTTTTGAGGGAAAACAATGGGGATATATTCCCCGAAGGTTAGTTATAGAGGTTCAGTATAATATCGATGTTCTGATATTTACTACCACGCCATTGTTACCCATTCCGGAAAATTAGCTAAGAATTTTTGACTAGTCTTCTTTGATCTCCTAAAATACAGCAATCTACTACTGGTAGCATCAGCGTGTAGGATTGATAAATATTAATTTTCCGGCTTTTGGCTGATGAACAATGCATTTGGTAGCTGGCAAGAATGGCTAACAGTATTCACCTATCTAGGTTTTACCGTCTTCATTATCTGGCGCGTGTTTATCGCCGAGAAGAATTAAAAAAGCTGCATATCATCTCACCAGGGCCTTTTTGCTCAAAAGGCAAAACAGTCCCAGTTTGTTGAAGCTTGACTCGTTCGCGACAATTGTAAACCTCTGTAGGTCTTTTTATGCCATCTACGCTAACAATTGCTTTGTATTCCCAATAATTTTTGGCACTTCGGCTGATACTGAGAATGCAAATCTGGTGGCGTAGACCGTCGTAAACAGCGTAATTGCGGCATACAGATGCAAAAGCCGGATGTACCACGGAGAAAGGTAGTATTAATAGCAACAGAAATATTATGTATTTAATCCAGCTCATAAAAAATTGTTTAACATTATTTGGAAATATTATTAGATTTTTCAACCCTTTGAGTTGATTCAATTACTTTTCCTAGTTTGACGGACGAGAGATTGCAACCCCATAGCATACAATGCATGAGTTAATTGAACGTGAGTTCGACAAGTCTTATTTGACCTCTCCCCCAACCCCTCTCCGACACGGAGAGGGGAGCAAAAAGCTGAATTTTTCGTTGCTCCTCCCTTTCCGTTTCGGAGAGGGAGGCTGGGAGGGAGAGGTTCATCGAACTCACGTTAATTGAGAAAGTCAGATTACATCTGGCTGGGTTCCCACCATTTGTATCTGTAGTCTGATTTTGGAAAATTGACATAACAACAAATGTGCAAAAAAAGTCAGTCGTAAGGACGATAAAATTGCAACCAAAAACAAAATTTGAGCAATCTGGGATTACACGCTGTTTTGCAGCAATACTGCTCTTTGGTCAAGTGTGGCTACATTTACTCCAAGGGAAAACCTACTATCGCAAGATTTTGCAACATCTTGTTACCGCTGGGCCAGGTTCTATCTCTCCAGTTCTCCTTGTCAGCGGTTTTGCAGGAATGATTTTTACTATTCAAACAGCGAGAGAATTAGTGCGATTTGGGGCTGTTGATGCAGTAGGAGGTGCTTTTGCCTTAGCTTTTTGTAGAGAATTAGCTCCAATTTTGACCGCTAGTATTATGGCGGGACAAGTAGGTTCTGCTTTTGCAGCAGAAATAGGTGCAATGAGAGTTACCGAGCAAATTGATGCACTTTATATGCTCAAAACCGATCCAATTGATTATCTAGTACTTCCTAGAGTAATTGCTTGTTGTTTGATGGTGCCTTTGATGACGATTTTGGCTTTAGTTACGGCATCATTGGCGGAGTTTTTGCCGCATCAAAGTTCTACCAAATTATTCCCGAAACATTTTTAGAATCAGTCAGAAATTTTTTAGAACCGTCAGATTTGTTTATTATTTTGCTAAAAGGGTTTATTTTTGGAGTGCTGGTTGCTGTCATTGGCTGTAGTTGGGGTTTAACTACAAGAGGGGGAGCAAAGGAAGTAGGAGAATCGGCAACAAAAGCAGTTGTTACTAGTTGGGTATCAATTTTTATTATGGATTTTTTCCTCTCTCTACTGCTGTTTGAACAGCCTGCATTTTGAACCCAAGTAAGTATTGAACCAACCCAACTCAGGCATCGCTTCCTTTTTCGGGTATACTTCATCACGTCAGCGGAATTTGAGAATATATGAACTTGTAGATTAGCGCACCCAAAGCTAAACCTCCCAATGAAAAGATAGAGGCAGTCGAAAAAGCTAACCCTTCCCTAAGTCCCGCTCTTTGAAAATCTATCCTGACTAATATAGTCGCTGAAATGATGAGTAAAGTATCAAGAAATACCCGAAACCAGGCAATCATAATAAAGAATAAGAAAGCTGCTAAGACGGCAACGCCGAAAGACCTGGTATTTGATTGCAGAAAAAGGCTGTAATAATATGTCATCTTCGGCCAAGGAGCGGTCAACGTTATGATTAAAAGCAAGATAGCAATTACAGTTGCCACCCACACAAATATAGGAGCACGTGTTTCTGATATTACCCAGCCCAAAGTACTGTAACTCAGCAGTACTAGCGCCAGGGACACCCAAGGAACTCTTTTCAAAATTGACATGGGTTTATATTTCTAGTACAGGGTTAAGGTCTTATCGCATAAATTAAGTGTAGTAACTCAAGACTTTATTTTGCTTGAGGACTTGCTCAGTTTATGATAATTATCCTTCCTTAAGGATATCCCAGTATCAAAGGAGTTTTTTCCGATATGGGTATCTGTGAGACAAGAAACCAGAAGTTCTTAGAGATAAAATTATGTAGATTTTGAATATATGGCTTAAACTAGTAAGTTTAGCATCATATTTTTATAGCTTTAATCAACAGACTTTTATGCTGTTCACAAGAAAGCCAAACAAGTTTGTCGAGAATTGCGGTACAAAGTAGTTAAAGATTTGTAAACTGTTAGCAGCCGAGTAGCCGCGTGTCACATCTTGTTAAGGAATTATCATGAAACAACTTATTATTGCTGAACGCGTATGCCTCATTGGTCATATCGCGTCAAAAGCCTTTGGACTCGTAGGGATGCTACTGGTAGTACCTAATGCCGGAATAATTTTCAACTTATCGCAGGTAGGAGAAACTGCCGTACAGTTAAGTATGGCTGGCGGTGGTGTAGTTGATATCATCTTAGGGACAGTAGCTGTCTCTATTTATGCCTACCGGACGTTGGGATTAGGAACTTGGCTAGCATTTATGCTACCAGCTATGTTTATCTCTTTGGGAAGTGAACTACTGGGAACTAGTACAGGGTTTCCATTTGGTGATTATAGCTACTTGAGTGGCTTGGGTTATAAGATTGGAGGGCTAGTTCCTTTCACAATTCCTTTATCTTGGTTTTATGTTGGGCTGTCGTCTTATGTAATTGCGAGAACTGGTTTGCAAGTGGCTCAAAAACCCAGTTGGGGTCGCCATATTGCTGCGATAGCCGTTGGTGCTTTGCTCTTCACTTGCTGGGACTTTGCCCTTGAACCGGCTATGAGTCAAACTTCTCTGCCCTTCTGGTATTGGGAACAACCAGGAGCTTTCTTTGGAACACCTTACCAAAACTATGTAGGTTGGTTTGGTACTAGCGCTCTGTTTATGAGTGTGGCAGGATTATTGTGGAGAAATGCCTCAATTAAATTAGAGCGATCGCAACTCAATCTGCCATTAGTCGTTTATTTAACTAACTTTGCATTCGCCGCCGGACTCAGCTTGGCAGCCGGATTCTCTATCCCTGTATTACTCGGCTTATTGCTAGGTGTGGTTCCGGCTGTGGTGCTGTGGTCTAGGAGTTCAACCACACCGGCTCAAGTTACTGTTGAGCCAGCAACCAAAGAAGTATCAGTAGCAAAGGTTGAAGTTGCCTTGAAATAAGCCTAGAAATTAGGGAGTCGGGAGTGGGGAGGCAGAGGGAGCAGGGGAGCAGAGGAGCAGAGGAGAAGTTGCAGTAAGTCTTTCCCCTCTGCTTCTATATCCAATCCCATACCCAATGCCCAATGCCCCATACCCAATGACTAATGACTAATGACAACGCTTTGATAGCAGAAAACGCTATCTCTCTTTTGTTGCTACTTATCCAAGTACCAGCAACGGCGATTCTGTTTTCGCGGCTGCTAAAGGGGCCAAGACGCCATCCTCCAATAGAACCACAACAGCCAACACCTGAACTTTTGGGTAAGGTTAGCATAGTTGTTCCTACACTGAACGAAGCACTTCGCATTAGCCCTCTGTTGGCTGGTTTAAGTCAGCAAAGCTATGAAGTTCGGGAAATTATGGTTGTAGACAGCAAATCCAGTGATGGCACCCCCGACTTAGTAAAAGCCTCACAGCAGAAAGATCCGCGCTTTCGCGTGATGACAGATGATCCCTTACCCTCTGGTTGGGTGGGGCGTCCTTGGGCCTTGCATAACGGTTTTCTATATAGCTCCGAGGCAAGTCAATGGTTCTTGGGGCTGGATGCTGATATCCAACCGCATCCTGGTTTAGTTGCTGGTTTAGTGAAGACAGCCGAAGCACAAGGCTATGATTTGGTTTCTCTTTCACCCCAATTCATCCTCAAATATCCTGGGGAGTGCTGGCTACAACCTGCTTTGTTGATGACTTTGCTTTATCGATTTGACCCGGCGGGGATCAATACAGAGCAACCAGAACGGGTAATGGCGAATGGCCAATGTTTTTTGTGTCGTCGCTCCGTTTTAGCTGCTGTGGGTGGTTATAGCAGTGCAAGTAATTCTTTTTGTGATGATGTCACCTTGGCACGCAATATTGCTATCCAAGGTTATAAGGTCGGCTTTTTAGATGGTGCCAAGGTATTAAAGGTACGTATGTATGAAGGGGCGATGGAGACGTGGAAAGAATGGGGGCGGAGTCTCGATCTTAAAGATGCAACTTCTCGCTCTCAGTTGTGGGGAGATTTATGGCTACTCACATCTGTTCAAGGTCTACCCTTTTTAATCGTCCTGACTTTTTTGTTGATTACTCCCACGCTCTCATATTCGTCCACTCCCCCACTCTTGCTGCTGGGACTGAATTTATTCCTGTTGGTGATTCGCTTTGCGATGCTAATAGCGAT
This sequence comes from Nostoc sp. DedQUE12b, assembly GCF_034530835.1. Taxonomy (NCBI): domain Bacteria; kingdom Bacillati; phylum Cyanobacteriota; class Cyanophyceae; order Nostocales; family Nostocaceae; genus Nostoc; species Nostoc sp. DedQUE12b. The sequence continues at coordinate 9,392 of NZ_JAVRCI010000045.1, forward strand.
CGCACCTTCTTACGATCGCACAAACGCTAAAGGCAGCTGGTTGTTCTGGCTTTCCCCTTTGGCTGATCCCTTAGCTGTGCTGCGAATCTTTTTATCTGCATTCCGTACCCCGCGCGAGTGGCGAGGACGCAAGTATAGTGCTGAGTTGTGAGTTGTGAGTGCTGAGTAGAGAGTAGGGAGTGAGCAGTGAAGAGTTTAGAGTGAGGAGTTAAAAATTCAAAACTCAGCACGGGCTAAACGCCCCGCTATCACTAACAGCTACTCAGCACTCAGCACTCAGCACTCAGCACTCCCTACTCCTCTTCGCCTCCTACTTGATCCCCGCGTTCCAATTCCCAAAGAATTTGATTTCCTTCACGGCGTACCCGTGACACTATCCAGTTTCGCCAGCGCCATTGATCTCCACGGCTGGTGACAGCGCTGGCGTGGACATCCATCAAGTCTGCTAACTCAGAACTGGTGATTAAGTAGCCTTTTTCAGAAATTTCGTCAGCTATACGCAGAGTTTCGACCAAGCTGCGGAGTTGCGAAACCCTCATTTCTGGCGGTTTTTCATCGGTTACGGCCGCAGTTGGCCCGGTTGATGGTTCCATAACGGTTATTTCTGGTGCAGAAGTACTGATTTTTTGCGGATTTTGGTTAGTTATTCTAGAGTTTTTTTCATAATCAGCTACTTTTGCTACATTTATTTCATTTGTGGAAGGTAAAGATTTATAAAATTCTGTAGAAGATAATTGTTGTAGAGCAGGGGTTTTGCCACTAGCATAAGTGCGAGCGATCGCATCACAACGTTCGTTACCTATGTTACCAGAATGTCCCCGAACGTATTGCCATTTTACTTGTTGGGTATTGAGTTCATCTAAGATTTCTAAAAGGTCTTGGTTTTGGACGGGTTTACCATCTGACTTTTTCCAGCCTTTATTTTTCCAGCCTTTCACCCATTTGGTAACGCAGTTAATCAAGTATTCGCTATCGGTATGAAGGGTAATCGGTTGGGCTTGTTGAGATGTTTGCAGAAATTGAAGGGCGGCGATCGCAGCTTGCATCTCCATTTTATTATTAGTGGTATGAGGGGATGCATCGCCCATTTCGTGGATTGAGCCGTCGCTGAAGTAAACGACAACACCCCAACCGCCAGGGCCAGGATTACCGGTGCAAGCACCATCGGTGTATATGCTTTGAATTATAGGTTGGGTGGACATGTTTAGGGTATCGAACCGCGAAGGTAAAAGTTATTAGCGGCGAATTTTTTAACAATATCCAGGCTATTATACTGATAAATTTTTACTTTAGTTCTGAAATCGCTTTGATGCTGCCTCTTACTCACTCTTACTGATTACTCAGAACGATAAGCAATGCGGAGACTTTGGATTAAAATCACCAGAGATGCGATCGCCATTAACCCGCCCCAAAACCAGTAAGGTAAAAGCAAATATCGCTGCATTTGCGCTGTATCAGAAATTCCCAGGGAGCCAGCAGAACTACTAAATAGATAATCAAGTTGATGATACGTACTTACACAAGCTTGTACACCCAAAAATTGAATGACAAACCCTTGTGTCCAACGAGGTGCTCTTAAGGCAATACCTAAGATTATTAAACCTAGTAAGGGAATTGCCACCAATCCAAACCAGGAACGCACCCAAATTAATGTGGAAAACAGCAAAAAACCTCCCAAAATTTTCAAACAGAGGGTTGCTGCTGTAAAACTGCGGGAAGCCAGAATTAAAGCTGCACCAGCAAGAGGTGGCCCCATTGGCCCGGCTGCGGCGATTATTGCCGGGCCAATTGGCCCGAATGACGACCGGATGCCATAAGTTGCGACACCAGAACCATTGCTAAAAATCTGCAACTTCTGAAACTGTCCCCCTAATAGCAGTGCCATTAAGCCGTGACCCATTTCATGAAACCAAGTTGCCAGAATTGTAAATGGGTATAAGATATAATCCCCTCCTGGTACTTGCCACAATAAAGCAGTGGCGATCGCTGCTGCAACTAGCCAGGTTAGTCCCATGCGTTCAACAACTGGCGGGGCTTCTTTGGTCAGCAAGGTTTCAAAATTTTTGTTTGATTCCCTCATAGGTCACTCATTGGCAGTGTATTTCCATCCATCCTAGTGTAATTGTTAAGGTAATGGAGTTGCTAGACAATGCAACAATTCGCACATCAAAGCGACGGCTGTCAACTATGGCGCTATCAAGAACAACATAGTTACCCGTCGCTTATCTGATGCAGTTCATTTGTTTCTCCTCCAAAATGGATGCCGGAGGATGGGCAGAAAATACTTAGACTGATGTCACAATTTAGCAAGAATCAGTTAAGCAAGTTGAAAGAGGAATGTCATCAAGTCTCCTTTACCCAAGCTGATGCGATCGCCTGGTCGCAAGCGATGACGGTTCCCTGGTAAAAGTGGCAAATTATTGATGTAAGTGCCATTAGAACTTCCCACATCCTCTACATAATGGGCATCCCCCTCGACGCGAATATCTGCATGAATCCGCGAGACAATTTCGGAATTGGGAAATCCTGAAACATCTATATCTGGAGGAATCCGGTCATTGGGCTTGCCGATATGAATCACAGAGAAATTTTGCGGCAATTCAATTAAGCGATCGCTTTGAACGTGGAGTAACCGCGCTGTAACCTGCTGCAATTGCGTTCTGGCAGCAGTTGCAGTTGGTGCTGGTGCTGCTGGCGGGGATACTTCGGCTTCAGAGGCTGGTGCTGGCTCCACAGGTGGTGGAGTCGGAATACTACTTTGTCCAGAGACTACGGGTTGAGCTACAACGGTTGACGCTGCCTCTGGGGGACTACTGACTGTAACAGGTAACTGTGGCGCTGGTTCTGGCGGAACTTCCACCTCTGTTGGTGGTAAAGATGATTCGGGAGGACGGGAGTTGGTAGAACCGCTCATTCCCAAGGCATCTGGTTGTAAAAGTTCTAATAGTGGATCGGGTGGAACTAACGCTGGTACTTCCACGGGAATATTGGGAGTGACTGTTGTAGCTACTGCGGGATGAACGTGTGGAACTCCTGCGGAGTGAAGGTTATAGCCACACTGACCACAGAATGCAGCATCTGCCTGCACAGTTGCCCCACAACTGGGACAATTAGTAGTCGCAGGTAACGGTGTATAACAAGCTTCACACTGAACAGCGCCGTCAGGGTTGGGATGATTGCAATTAGGGCAGACGATCATCGATATTTAGCCTTTGTTCAAGATCATCATAAATATAGTTAGGACTGGCAAGCAGAGGGCGGCCCTAGCTTTAGATTCTAGCAATTACTGCTAATGGAACAATGAATTGGACACTCTTATGCGGGAAAGGAAAGCAGGGGAAGCAGAGGGGTAGGGGAGCAGAGGAGCAGAGGGGCAGGGGAGCAGAGGAGCAGAGGGGCAGGGGAAATAATAGTAACTCCTAACTAACTCCTAACTCCTAACTCCTAACTCAGCACTCAGCACTCAGCACTCAGCACTCCCAATTCCCCATTCTTCAATGTTGAAGTTCCAAACCTGCTGCCGCATCCAGCAGCCACCAAAGTTCTCCTTGGGGCTTAATTAAGCGGGATGGGTAAGTGAAGTCATCAGCTACAGGTGCAAAGACTTGAGCTAAAGCTGGTCGTTTATTAGCACCAGCAACCAGAAAAATCACGCTACGAGCAGAGTTGATGAAGGGATATGTGAAACTTATCCTGGGGTTTCCGTCTTTGTTACCCACAGTTATAAGGCGATCGCGTACTTTAAGAGCCTCTGTATGGGGAAACAAAGATGCGGTGTGTGCATCATCACCCATTCCTAGTAATACTACATCCAAGGAGGGAAACTCGACCCCAGAAGAATGGAAAAATTCTTTGAGATGTTGTTCATACTTGGCAGCAGCCAGTTCTGGATTGGCTTCTAAAGTTGGTACGGGGTGAATGTTAGCCGCTGGGATGTCAACGCGATCTAGCCACGCACGACGCGTCATCAGTTCATTGCTATCGGGGTGATCTGGTGGTACGTAACGCTCATCTCCCCAGAATATATGAATTTTATCCCAAGGTAGTTTTTGAGTAGCAATTGCTTCGTATAACGGTTTAGGTGTACTGCCACCAGACAAGGCGATGGTAAACCGCCCACGCTGCTCAATCGCAGTTTCTAACTTGGACAGAATTAATTCTAGCGCTCGTGCAACCAGCGTCGGTTGATCCGGTAGAACTTCAACGGTTTTATTCATGGCTTCATCATCATATTGCTGGCTTCTGGCAATACAATACCGAACTTATTACAATCCCCCTTTTTAACTTTTGAAACATTTAACATCGTGGATTAAGTAGACTGGAAAAACATAGATTTCCTTATCACTTTCAAGGGTAAGTTTTCAGTAGTCAGTCATACTAACTACTGTCATGATTATTTTTATTTACATCCAGTTACTGGATACTTTGTTGATTAACACCATAAAGGATACATTTATTAATTCTTATTAAAAATTAATAAAACTAATTAATCACAAACAACGTTTCCCAGTTAGGGATCGCTTCACGTTGGGCAATTAACAATTCCTGAATTCCTTTTTGGGCGACATCTAGCAGTTGATCTAGCTGAGTGCGGCTAAAGCTGCCTTCTTCGGCTGTTCCCTGGACTTCAATGATTCCCAGATGGTGATTCATCACCACATTAAAATCTACCGTTGCAGCCACATCTTCAATATAGTCTAAATCCAAAAATGGCTCTCCCTCCAGTAATCCTACGGAAACTGCTGCTACCTGTCCACACAAAGGCGATCGCTCTAATACGCCCTCTTGCAATAATTTAGAGACTGCATGAGCCAACGCCACAAACGAGCCTGTAATGGCTGTTGTTCGAGTTCCGGCATCTGCTTGTAACACATCAGCATCCACAGTCAGGGTACGTTCTCCCAGTGCTTCAAAATCCACTGCTGCGCGTAAGCTACGTCCAATTAGACGTTGAATTTCTTGCGTCCGTCCAGATAATTTCAATAATTCCCTTTCTTGGCGTTTTTGGGTAGCTGATGGTAACATCCGATACTCAGCAGTTAGCCAGCCTTTACCAGTTCCTTCAAGAAACTTTGGAACTCCCTTATTAACACTAACAGTACAAAGTACTTGCGTATCACCGCATCTTGCAAGAACAGAACCGGGGGCAAAGCGGGTGAAACTGGGGTGAAAGCTAATCGGACGTAGTTCATAAGAAATCCGACCGTCAGGACGCTGCCAAGCCATTGGAGTTGCCTCAAGTTTTACAATACTGCCTTAAGATTACTTTAGTGTTATTGGGCATTGGGCATTGGAAAGAATTCTTCCTAACTCCTCACTCAGCACTCAGCACTCAGCACTTCTCACTCAGCACTCAGCACTCCTCACTCAGCACTCTTCAAGGAACTGAAAGCAGAGTCAAAATATTTTGCTGTACCATTTCTGGTGATTGGTCGCCGTTGATGGTCAACAAGCAGCGACGACGGTCGTAATATTCTAGGATGGGAATGGTGCGATCGTAGAATAATTCTACACGGCGCTGTACGATTTCTGGTTGGTCATCTGGTAGCGATCGCCCCAAGGATCGACTAACCATAACTGCTTCCGGGACTTGGAGATAAATTGCCCAATCTAGCTTTTGCCCTAAATCATCCAATAAAAAATCTAATTCTTCAGCTTGGAAGGCAGTACGGGGATAGCCTTCTAACACCCAATCGCAATTAATATCCGGTTGTCTGAGGCGAATTCGGATCAATTCAATGATCATTTCGTCTGGAACTAACTCCCCTTTTTGCATGTAGGGTCGTGCGTGGTAGCCTAGTTCACTCAAGCTAGCGTAAACCGAAAGAGAAGTCCGGGGATCGGCTTCCAACCATCGAAATTCCGGCAGGGGCTGATTGCCAGATATTGCTTCTCGTAAAATCTCACCTGTGGAAATCAGAGGAATATCAAAGTATCTGCAAAGCCTCTGTGCTTGAGTGCTTTTCCCCGATCCTGAACCTCCCAGAATCACCAATCTCACAACGATTTACTCCTCATCGTGTCAAATTCACTACTAGCTAAGTCTGTTTTGCCCAAACAACCGACAAATTTAACATTTAGCGATTTTTAGGCGTTGTGCCTAGCTTTTTTAAATAATTGGAACTAGAGATTTTATGTTTTCATTTTTACAACTCATTACAGAGGAAAGACGAAAACTTACAGCAGTTAGCGGTTTTATAAACTACATCTAGAGACGTTATATGCAAAGTCTCTACAGGCTTTCGGGTTTTGTCTATGTACTTCATTTACCTGAAATCTGCTGTAAATCAAGCAGAACTCTTGACTTCAATACAAACCTAGTGTTGACTAAGAATGCAATTTGCCAAATCCACCATACCTGTGAAAAACAGATTGATTATACAGGCAAATTTGTCAGTTTTACTGCCAGTAATAACCCTTTACTTATTGTATTTTTTTGAACTTAACTTTATGGTTGCCCAGCTAGAAACTCAAAGTATCAATTCAACCCCAACTCTACCATATCCAGTTGAAGGTCTAGTACAAGTTTTCACTAGCTCACATCGTAACTTTTTTACGAGCGTGATGGCTCAATCACTGAGAATAGCTGGACAAGGAACCCCAGTATTAATAGTACAGTTTCTCAAAGGAGGTATCCGCCAAGGACAAGATCGACCTATACAATTAGGACAAAATTTAGATTGGATTCGGTGTGATTTGCCTCGTTGTATCGATACACCACATTTAGACGATACAGAAAATCAAGCCTTACAAAAGCTGTGGCAGTATACACAACAAGTTGTGTGTGCGAGTAAGTATTCTCTCGTGGTGTTAGATGAGTTAAGTTTAGCGATTAACTTTGGTTTAATTCCTGAAACAGAAGTTTTAGCGTTTTTGGCAAAACGCCCTCCCCACGTCGATATTATTCTCACAGGGCCAGAGATGCCAAAATCCCTCTTAGATGTAGCAGATCAAATTACAGAAATCCGTCGGAGTTATCGACCTTAAACAAAAGACTCAATTCAGGATATCCTAGTAATTCCGTTTGAATTAGCTGTGAAGTTGTGATTAAAAACGATATCTGGATTACTGAAATGGCTCAACAGGGTTTAATTTCACCCTTTGAGCCAAGTTTAATCCGAAAAGTGCAAAAAGATGGATCGGTAGCAGTTAAACATGTAATTAGCTACGGTTTATCTTCTTATGGCTACGATATACGCCTTTCTTCGGCCGAGTTCCGCATTTTTCGTCACATTCCCGGAACTGTGGTCGATCCCAAAAACTTTAATCCTCAAAATCTGGAGCCAACAGCACTGCATACCGATGCTAATGGCAGTTATTTTATTTTACCTGCTCATTCCTATGGACTTGGGGTTGCTCTAGAAAAACTAGAGGTTCCTGAGAATATTACTGTAATTTGTATTGGAAAATCTACGTATGCACGTTGTGGCATAATAGCAAACCTAACGCCTGCTGAGGCTGCATGGCGAGGTCATTTAACTTTAGAATTTTCCAATTCTTCTAGCGCAGACTGTCGCATTTACGCTCATGAAGGAGTGGTGCAATTGCTATTTTTAGAAGGCGAACCCTGCGCTATTAGTTATGAAGCAAGACAGGGGAAATATCAGGATCAGCTAGAGATTGTAACTCTAGCTAAAGTCTAAGTGACAAGAAACTAATCTTGCCTTACTTAGATCCTGCTTTGCTAACTATTGTGCGATCGCTCTAAATCATACCCAAAAATCAAAGTGCGATCGCTTGCTTTATCCCACTGCAAATTCTGTCAGCTTTCGCATATAAGGAGGCTGATAAGCCAGCACTATATCTTGCTTAGGAATACCATACTCTATTAATTCATTAGCCACGCCAATCTCAGTCCCATCATACTGAATCCAAATCTTACCATCTCGAATATCTAGATGAATTAAACAGCCATAAACTCGACAGCGATTTTCCCACCCCGTATTCACAACTTGATAATGATTTTGTTGCACATCAAAAATAGTTTGTCGTTCGATTTCACCATAGGCAGGTTTAATCTGAGCATGAATTGTCAAAACTTGCTGGATGATTTGTCTATACTTTGCTAGTTTATCCATCGTACAATTACCTCATTTTCCGGGTCAAATACTAGCAGTTTCAATTGATATTCATGAATACTCAGTTGTGGCAATTGCCGTGAGAAAAAATCTTCATAAGTTGCTAGCGGAACTGCTAAATAGAGAACTCGCTCTGGTTCTTTTAGTTTTAGTGCAACTCGATAATTTAAACATTGTCCTAAAGCTGTATGAAATTCTTAAATTGCAGAAGGAGCAACAAAACTCTTGATTTCTACAGCAATTATTTCGTCTTGTTTTTGGGCAGCGATTAACCGTTCTGCACCCAGATAAATTTGCAATTGTCCATCTGCTAAATGAATAGACAGTGGATCGTGTGTAATTGTCCAGCCATCTTTTTGCAAAGCCAATCTAACTAAATTATGGAAAATATCTCTTGCAGACATTCATTAAAATTTTAAGTGTAATAACTCGAAAATTTTATAGTCTAAACTTTCATCATATTCTAGCTCTCAGGCAGGAGTTGGTGCGATCGCTTGCTTTATCCTACAAAACATTCCGTAACTCTTGAATTGTATTTGCTACAACAATCTTGCGTAAAATCTCTTTCAATTGTCCTAAGTCAGAAATTTGCGAAATTTCCGACATCAACTCCAAACCATCGCTGCCAAATTTCGCCTCTAAACTTGTTTCGATGCTAGAGGTTATTCCACGTACTTCTCCTCTTGCTTCTCCTCTTGCTTCTCCTCTTGCTTCTCCTCGTGCTTCTCCTTCTGCTTCTCCTCGTGCTAGTCCTTCACGTAAAATTTCTTGATACCAAGGTGACTCTCTTAAGACTGTCATATCCCACCTCATGATCTCCTGAACTAAAGTACTTTCTAATACAAAGGTTGCAAAAAATGCCAGAACTGTCTCAAGTTGATTTAATTGCTCGTCAGCACGCAGCATTCGCAATGCTTCCCTAATTGTAGACTCGTTTTCTCCGCCTTTAAGAATTGGTACAAAGGGAAGCAGCGACGGTAACGGCGTCTCAAAAGCAATATTTACGTCAACTTCCCAGAGATTGATTACGCGGTAATCTTGAATTGCTCTTAAACCGATAAAATTTGATGCAAAGCTTGTAGGTATTTCACTGTTGCTGATTTTGAGAATGTTAATCAGTACAGGGTAGGTTTGTAGTTTATATTTCTCTTCCGCAAGAGCCGCATAAGCACGCATCCGACGCGGCATTTCTGATGTGTGGCGTAATTGTAACTCATTGAGGATGAGAAATTTCCCATATTGGGGACTTTCAGCCTGAATTACAACATCGCTTTGTCGGCTAATCCATTGAAATTCTGTATTTAAGATTTCGCCTGTAACAATGTCGGGAATTCCTGTTACCCATTTTGCCCAATTATTTGGTGCAAGGCTGATTAATTTTTTAGTGCTAATATCGACAGCTTTGTTCATCAAAAAAAATAGATGCGATCACCCTAAATTAAACCCAGTAAATCCGAGGATAATCGCTTCGCCTTATCCTACCGCAAATTATGTCAACTTTCAGCCATTATCTAAGGTGCTAACCTGGCTTTACCTAGACGCTGCTTTTCATACCATTGTGCGATCGCAGGTGCCCAATCTTCAAAATGAGGCCACATCATTTCACATAACTTTTGAATTTCCAGTTGAGCATCTTTCTTATTTCTCAGGTCACAAAAATGTAAGAAAGACCTTAAATTGAAACTAACTACAAAATGCTGGCGATAGTCAAAAGGCACTTTACCTCTAGCGTGTTCTTCAGACATTCCACCCTCAAAATCAGCTTTATATCGTTTAGCTGCTTCTAAACACCACTCCAAATCTGCTGCTCGTTGCTCTAGTGAATAGTGATACTTTTTACCTTGCCTATCAGTGTAATAACCAACAGGACGTAGATAAAAAACATCTTCTATGTCTTTCTTACCTTCTACTACGTCAATAAATTGGTTGCCTGTATACCTAAAAGATTGTACATCAAATGATACAGAAACGCGATGAGTCCGCGCCTGCTGCATCACACTGTGGGGAAAGTAGCCACAATTGAAAACAATCTGGGGATGCTCTAAAGGCCCATAGTGTCCCCTCTCACCCGCTAAAAGCCGCTTAACAATAACTTCACCGCTTTGTGATTCCGAGGGCCAGGAGTCGCGCTCATCAAACACGAACCCATCGGTATAGTCCTGGTGCATCGCGGCATAAATCACCTGCTGCGGATTTGGTGTTTTGGCAATAACCTCTACTCGAAATCGATGCATTAGCTGTTGGGGAATGGATTGGTGACTGGGATTGCTTAGACAGAGTACTTAGACATGGCTTTGAACTCGATTCATCATCATATCTCTTCTCTGGCTTGGACTTCTACTCGATTAGATGAAGATACTTTACAAATGTTAATAATTTTGTTACAGTTATTTACATAAACAGAAGACAGGAAAAAATCCATGCGTACAAGCACTGCTATCATTGACGACCAAGGCAAACTGAACAACTTTGCGATCGAGCCAAAAGTATATATAGATGAGCAAGGCGATCGCACTGGTTTTACTCCTTATGCAGAAATGCTCAATGGTCGTTTAGCAATGATTGGTTTTGTCTCTCTGATAGCATTAGAAGTATTCACAGGACACGGTATTGTTGGTGTTTTGGCAAGTCTGTAAAAACTAATTTATTTAACATAACTCTCAAAAAATCATCAGAGACGGTAAATTTACCGTCTCTTATTTTATGGAAAACTTAGTGCTAGAGTGAAAATATACTGATAACAAAAACCGTTAATTATCAGCGTAAAAATATTGGGTGAACTATGGCTTTAACTGCTTCAACTATGTTGCCGCTAGGCACTAAAGCGCCAGATTTTAATCTACCGGAAGTAGTATCTGGAAAAGCAACTTCACTTTCTACCTTTGCAGATAAAAAAGCACTGTTGGTAATGTTTATTTGTCGGCATTGCCCGTTTGTAAAACACGTCCAAAACGAATTAGTGCAGTTAGGAAGAGATTATTTTACAAGTGATTTAGCGATCGTTGCTATTAGTGCTAACGATGCAAAAAATTACCCAGATGATGCGCCAGAGTCGTTACAAGCATTTGTTACAGAACAAGGGTTTAATTTCACCTTATGCTACGACGAGAGCCAAGAAACGGCGAAGGCTTACACAGCAGCTTGCACACCAGATTTTTTTATATTTGATGACCAACGCCAACTTGTGTATCGAGGACAATTAGATGATAGCCGCCCCAGTAACGGTAAACCTGTAACAGGTGCAGATTTACGCGCAGCTATTGAAGCAGTGCTAGCGGGTAAACCTGTTACAAGTGAGCAAAAGCCGAGTGTTGGTTGCAATATTAAATGGAAACCAGGAAACCAACCCAGTTATTTTGGTTAAGAAAGATTAGGCATCGAGATTAGGGGAGAGGTGACAGGTGACAGGTGATAGGGAATAATCTATACCCTGTAAGCTGTACCTTGTTATCTTCTTCACTCCCCACACCTATCAATGTTTAATTTCCAAATTCAGTATGTAGCATCCTAATTGGACTTTTTCCGCCCACAATTCATATTCCAGCCGCAAATTTTCTGGCAAAGGATGTCCGCTGAGAGTTAAGGTACGAGTAAAATTTCGTAAACGAATCGGGTCGTTAGGTTGCAATGACTCAGTTGGCAACCAATAGCGACTAATGCCATAAACGCCCTGTTCCCAAAAGTGACGGTAACTCACTTGAGCGTTACCTTGCATAGTCATGATGACTCGATAAGGGGAAATCTCCAGCCATAAAATTCTAGGACTGTTAGGGGCGTAAGCTTTGCTCTTACTTTGGGGAAGTGTGTCTTCTGGACTTATGACACTCTCTACTTCGCAGCTAATTAAAGGCGGTGCGGTCATCAATAAATGGAATCGATTGGTATCTTTTTGATACAATGTCGCGGCAGTTTCGACAACAGACCAGATCGGTAGGTCAGTGGAAATAAGTGATAAGCACACGGGCTTGCGGTGATGGGTCAGCATGGGAGCGATAAGGGCTAAAAGCTATTGAACAAAGTGAAATGAACACTCTAGCTGTCTAATAGGTCGGGCTAAGAAACTAAATAGTAAAGCAGGCTTAATATTAATGAATCCGTTGATTTGTTAATAAGCTACACAAATCTAGATGAAACAGGTAGAATGTCAGCTTACACAGCAAAAATGGTACTTTTATCTAGAGAGAGCTAATTCGTAAGTAAAGCTTGTAAATATTCTAAGGCTATAGCCTCAAAACAGTGGCAGTCGTTTTAGATGCTAAAAACCTTCTTCAGAGAGACTTACCGTAGATTGGAGTAAGTTTCATACAGCCAAAAGCAATAGGATACTAGGAAGGAAGTCACCAGAAGCGACAAACTAAGTCGCTGATCAACTTCCAGTGTATTCAAATGCCAGTGTATCCTAATGTCGGCTTCTGTTATATCCGTAGAAACTCACGAAAATCTTTCTCAGCAAAATATTGCTGAGTAAAAAGTAAAATTCATTGAGTCAGCAATACTTTGGTCTGCCCATTACGCGTCTCGCAGAGGCTGAAGCTTCATAAAAAATCATTCTGATTTATTTTTATTCATTACCGATGCCATTGCACCTGTGAACAAGTCATGAGTGTTACAGGCTGGTACTTATTTGGGAATACTTTTATAGGAGTGATGAGAAAGGCGATCGCACTAATAATTGGTTGACATATCAGTAATCATTGGCTTTGAAAAAGGACAAAAAAAGTGGCTCTGCAACCAGCAGAACCACCAAAGTTTTCACAAATCTGTTATAAATTAACGAACTGCCCCTTGAGTAGAAACAGTATCAATTGGTTTCATCAGGTACAGCCGCAATAACTGCCAGCCGTTGGAGATGTAAAGTGGCAGTTTTTGGAAGAATTGCAGGAATTTGGGAGTGCTGGAGTTAGCGATCGCACCCAACTTCTCATTATTGCTTATACAAACATCCAAGCGATCGTAAAACTCAGGATTCTCGACATCCAGCATCAGTGGGAATACCCGACCTGCGTTTTCGTTGGTCTTCTTAATTACATGGATATCGTATTCTCGCGCATCCAATCCCAGGGTGGCATAAAAGTCCTTGCGTTGGATGTCATTGAGATACATGGTCGCAAACACCGACAATAGGAAGAACCGACTCCACAGCCGTGCTTTCCAATCATTCAACATTTGCGGCTGGGATTTCATCACCGCATCAAAGAAATCGCCGTGACGGTTTTCATCCTGACACCAGTTTTCAAAGAACCGGAAGATTGGATAAACCCGGTCTTCGGGATGTGCTTCTAAATGGCGATAAATGGTGATGTAGCGCCAATAACCGATCTTCTCAGAAAGATAAGTAGCGTAGAAGATGAATTTCGGTTTAAAGAAGGTATAACTGCGACTCTTAGTCAAAAACCCTAAATCTAGGGACAGATTAAAGTCCGACAAAGCTTTGTTCAAAAAGCCAGCGTGACGCGCTTCATCCCGTGACATCAGGTTAAAACACTCAGCTAAGACGGGGTTTTTGCCTTTCAAGCGACGACCAAGTTCTTTATACAGCAAAAAGCCGGAAAACTCTGCCGTACAGGAACGTTCTAGAAATTCAACGAACAACTTGCGAGTTTCACCGTCAATATGATCCCAGGATTGTTCAAACTCGGCATCCCGAACAAAGTGATGGCGGTTGTAGTCAGTGCGGAACTCTTCGAGAATGGCTTGTAACTCGTCTTCGTTGACGGAGATATCCATCCGGGCCATTTCATCAAAATCGGTAGTATAAAACCGAGGTGTTAACAGGGTTTCTTTTGCCGGGACTTTAATCCCTGGCCGGATTTCTTCAAAGCCTGGTTTTTTGAGGGAATCTACCATGTCTTGATTTCTCTTTCGTCTTTATTATCTTAAGTAGACCTTTCGGGTGACGTTCCTACGTCCCTACCGCTACGGTAGCGGCAGTTCCTTATGGGGAAACCCCGTTGGCGCTATCCTCTCCCTTTGGGAGAAGACCGGGCTGTCTTACCAGAAATGCTCTGGCAAACCGTAACAGCCCACAATAATCCAATTGTATAAAGTTCAGTCTACCAAGGTGCGGGTGAGAAATTTCTAAGCAAAACATTAAGAGTTGCAACAATCATTCAATATTTGCGGAATCAAAAATCGCGGATTGGTAGTCAAATAAATATAGTTCAGCAAGCAGCATTATCTCGTTCAAGTGGAGTAGCACTCACCTCTTGATTCTCAAAGCATTAGTATCTCAGTAATTTTCTGTGGTTGTTACTACAATAAATTCATGGGGTTCTATTAATACGTTGGGCAGCTTAAAACTAACAATCCATGAGTAGCATAATTACTGAAAAATCTAAGTACTTTAGTTATTTTTTGCATCTTTCTCAATAATTATAGATTAGACAATGCCCACAACTTCAAATCAGAACAGCAGTGTCTATTACAAAAATTGTTAGAAAGCAACTGGTGCAAGATGTGAGTCTAGCTATTAGCACTTAGTATAAAAAACAGTCCGAAAAAACCATCTTAAACAACAAAAGTAAATCCAAAAGGTTGAAAACAAGATGAATCTTGAAAACAATCAGCAGCATAAAGACCGACTTCTTGTCTCTTATATCTTGTGTGCAGTCGGATTTATCGGGGTAGGAGGATTGCAGCGTTTCTATAATGGCAAGATCGGAACTGGTTTGTTATGGCTGTTGACTGGTGGTGTGTTTGGTATAGGGCAGTTTGTGGATTTGTTCTTTATCCCCAACATAGTTGACGAATACGAACACAACTTGAGATTAAAAGCGGGTGTATCTCCCTTTGGTGTGCCGTTGAATCAAGCAGTGGTTACTTCTCAAGTCCATCGTCCAACAGGCAACCAACTCATGGTGAAACTGATTGAAGCGGCGGAAAGCAAGGGTGGTGTTTTAACTGTCACTCAAGGCGTAAAGTTCACGGGAGCTAGCTTTGCTGAAGTGGAAGCTACTCTCAAAGAGATGTACAAATCAGGTTATGTAAAAATTGATAACGACCCCAATACTGGAGCCGTTACCTACCATTTCCACGAGCTTTAATTATTAGTCATTTGTCCTTTGTCATTTGTCATTTGTCATTTGTTAAAAACCAATGACCAATGACCAATGACTAATTTCTACCTAACCACTTTTGACCGTCCAAGCGCTGAACTAAGCCATATACCAACAAATCGAGGGTAATTTTGCGCTCATCGATTAAGAATGACTCAAGAGTACTAGGTTTTTTGCCTTCATTACAAGAAAATCCCTTTTTTCCTTGAATATCTTCATCGGGGAAATACAAGTTAAACTGTCGCTTACCAATTTCTGACCAACTGCCGGTAATTTGCCAGCATTCTTCAGCGGATTCAAAGCCAGTGATTGGCATCTTCTGCTTGGCAAAAGACACCTCTAAATCTTGCACACCTTTTTGAGCGATCGCTTTTTGTAAAGCTGGCAAGTAGTCTTGCTCAATGAACTCTACGAATGGCTTGTCTTCAACAGATGGGGCTTTTTCCTTTTTGGCGGCTTTAGCTGCGGCGGGTTTTTCTCCCTTGGGTGATGCAGCAGCTGGTTTAGCAGCATTGGGATTATCTTCGGGGTTTGCGGCTTTAGGATCTGGCGCGTTGGCAGTAGGAATATCTGTGGCTTCGGGTGAGTCTGTACTAGGAGCGTGTTCTTCAGCCACACTGGGAGCTTGCTTGTCGACAGTGCTGGGAGCTACTTCTCCCGCTTGATTGTGATTGGTTGGGTCTGCCATTGCTCAGGTCAATCCTTTAATCTAGCTTTGGGAGCGATCGCTCACCTTGTTGTATCGAGTATTTTTATTTTGACATACTACTACTGCAAGGCGGAATTCGTAAATCGTAATTCTTAGACTATGACGGCCAAAAATTCCCCTATGCCTAAACCGAAACCTCCCATATTCATCATGGTTTCTGTTGGAGGTTGAAGGATAATAGTTAGGATAACGCCAACAAAAGCTGCGATCGCACCAAAAAATTCCCAAATATTTACCCGTTTTCTCAATACCAGACTGATAGAGCCAAAGTTAGAGGCGGTTCCAAGCGTCCCACCAAGATGACATTGTTCACCCCTGTGAGTGCCAGTGCCTGGAAAATTAAGCCAGGGGCTAACGCTCCTGATAAAATAGCTACTGCTGTTAGACTAGCCCAATTTTTCCTTGAGAGTTGTTTCACATTCGCTTATTGTTCGCATTACGATGTGATTGTTGCCATTAAGAAAGGTAAGGTAACTAAATTTGAACACAGCGAAGTGAAGTAATAATAAATCCAGTTTCTAATTAATATTTTGCTAAAACTAGAGGAGCGATTTTATTGCATATAGGTTGCAATATATGAAGAAAAGCCCGGAGTCACGGAAGTGTCTCCGGCTTTATGCTGTGCATTTACGCTTGAGCGAAACTCTGATTTAGTCCTTCTCAAAAAAATATTAATTTTATGGAATATCGGGTCAAATGGAAAAGTTAAAATATGAAACTTTTTTGCTCTTAAACTCTTATTTAATTATTTTCGCTTTAGGTATTTTACAATGAGGCTTTTAAAAGCGATCGCCTGCGAACAAAAATTGTTTAATAGCTATTAAAGCAATTATTCTATGCTACCTCATAGGTCGGTAGCAGTTCCAGATTAAGGTAGTTAATTATTTTCCTTTTTTGAAAGAATATAAATACTATATAATACAGTGAAAAAACTTAGCAAAAACTAAATCTTAACCAAGATGCTATTCAACCTTAATGATTAGGAGAAATATTCTTAACATTATTCAAATATACTCTTGCTAAGATAACTCCAAACACAGATTACAAACTGATTTTTTGACTTTTAACGGGCAAATGAAAGATACTTAACTCTCGATTCATTGTAATCAAGTTTTGAAATAATGGCTTCCAAAAAAATGTGTGAAAGTGTAGCTAAATGTAGTTTTGAGATTTCTACATTCGACATCAAGTTCTCACATATCCTAATTTCACAACTTGAGCAAATAGTAATTCCAAGAATCTTGAGTTAAGTTTTCCTAGCCTGTTTACAGTCAAAAGTTTAGTAGTATTTCAGTTTTGCAAACTTCTCGGCTATATAAGCAAAGTAAGATAACGCAAACTAATCTTAAATCTCACCCTAGCAAAGTTAGCTTTGTTTGTGTCGTACAAGCTTTTAGTCAGATAGCAATTTGCATATTTGGAGTGTTCCCAAAAGTTTTACAGTTTGAATAAGGATAAAATTCTCATGGCTCTTTACGGCTATACGATTGGAGATGCGGATATCAACCCTAACCAAGGTGGAGAACAATTCGCAGTTTACCGCTTTCCCATAAGCTCCTTCAATGCTACTCCCCAAAAAGTAGGCGAAATCAATGCTGGGAATATTCCGAACGCAGACCTAGAAGGTTTGGGAACTAACCCCACTACCGGAAGGGCAAGTGCAATTAACGAAGCACGTGCCTCTGGTTCTACAACAGCTGGTTCTGTTATTCGGGTAAATAATGTAGATCAGCCTTTTGCTCCAGCTAGTGCCTCACCTACACCTACACCATCTGACCTACGTCGTTTTGGGTTTGACTCAGGTGCTGACTTTGGACGTGACTATTCAGTAGCTGGTCAGCCAATTGTTCTGTACAACATTTCAGGAAATAATAGCAGCAGTAATGGAGGTAGCTCTCTTTATAAAGTTACTACAGCTAATCCTGGAACTATTAGCCTTGTAGACGGCTTTGGGCCAGCTACTACTGCTGCACAAAGACAAGGAACTCAAGCTACCAACCCTGGAAAATTTGCCGATGGATTAGCTATCGACAATCTCAATCCTGGTAGAACTCGCGCTCTTGCTAGTGATTTCAGCACTGCTGATGGAGATGGAGCGCAGCTTTACAAAGTTGATTTGCTCACTGGTGAGCTATCTGCGCCGATTACTGTGAGAAATTCATCAGGGCAAGCTCTGAGTGTTAACGCAGATTCTGGATTGGCGTTTACTAACAGCGGATCTCAAGGATTGTTCGCTTTCCTGGAAACTGGTGCCGTCTATCAAATCACAGGCTACCAAGATGAACTTGCTGCATCAGGTCTAGGTTTAGGCAGTGCCACGGGTACTAATGGGGCTGGCTTTGCAACCGCCACCTTAGTTGGTAACGTTAATTTACCAAGTGCTGCAAGTGGAGCTATTGATTATGAAGGCTTTACGATTGTTAATGAATAACAGTCGTTGGTAGGATACTCTTTCTTCAACTCTTGTAAAAGTAGTTTTTATAAGAGTTGAAGAACGGAGCTAAAGATAAAAAAAGTTTTATTTGCCAAACTACCTGTACTTTTTGTCAAGACTAACTAAATTTTTATTTTGAAATTTATAAAAAAAGAATACATACGTCAGTCGCCATAATTCAGAATTGGGTAACGGAGTTTGTAGTAAGCACTCTAGTCCTTAGATAAGGGCTACCACCATTTAAAGTTCTATTCGATGAGCCATTAGAGCCTAAAGTTAACGTTTCTCTCAAAATTAATTTATTGTTATCACTCGATAGACAAATATCTGTTCCTTCAATGACTTTCTTTAAAAATTTTGCCAACTTGTAACCATGTTGTTTTCTTTTTTGGTCAAAGTTTGGAATATTATCTTTCAATATATGGTAAATCTGATTTACATAAATACCACCTTCTTTAAGCTGACTTAATTGCTCGATATTTTGCTTTAAATCTTGCAAAACTTTATTAGTTACTATTAAAATATCATCATTTAATAAACTTTCGCTAGTTACTTCATTAATGGAAATATCCTCTATTGTTACCTGGGGAGTAGGTATAGGTATAAAGCAATCGCAAACAGACTTGAGAATACGATTAATTTGTCCTTCATAAGCGCATCCAATTACAGCCTTCCCATATTCATGAAGCTTTTTAGCTAAAGCGGCAAATGCACCATCACCTGATACAATAACAAAAACTTGCAGCATAGGACGACTTTGGGCTAATTCCATAATATCAATGGCTAGTTGCATATCTGCTGCATTCCGTTTGTGACTATAATCAAAAATTTGAATTGCTTCGATGCCAAGTTCTTGAATCTCATTCTTGAGTGGTCTTAATCGAGAATCACTCCAGTCAGCATAAGCGCATTGGATAGCTATTTTATTAACTAGGGTAGTGTTTTCCAGATTTATTTGAATTTCTTTTAGAGAAAAATTCAAGTTAGGGTTGTTTCTACCCATTGTTAAGTTTTCAATATCATAAAAAATAGCTGTATTGAACTGCCCAGTTTTAGGTGAAATGTTAGCTGTAGTAGGAAACTGCTCTACACGAATCTGACGTTCCTTTAAGTCTTTCAACTCAGCTATTAAAGATATTATCTCTATCCTTGATTCGGAATTACCTTCTTTCTGTTTTAACTCTGTAATTGTTGTTTTTAAGTCATTGACTTGCAGCTTTGCTTGTTGTAACTCTTCTTGTAATTGCTCAGTTAATATATTGATTTGAGTCTGGTTTTGGATAGTCTGTTCCCGAAGTTCCCCAATGGTTTTGGAAAGAATTTGCTGGCGTTGCTGATAAGCTATTACCAAAGCTTTCTGGACGACATCCGATTCTTGGGGGAAAGCCTGACGGGTACAGACTTGCAAAACTGTTTCATAACCTGCGATTGCAATTTCTAAATTACTAGCAATGTTCCCTTGTTCAAACTCTTGAATAATAGTACTCAGTTTAATAATAACTCTAGCTAAATTAATAGCAATGGTAGGTTCTTTGGCAAAGCGATCGCTTACCCATTTTCGCAACTTTAAAGCTAAATTCTCGTTGAGTTTACTTAAGTTATGTTGCAGAATTGGATATACTTCCTGATTTTGATAAGTCGTTCTTAATAAATTAATCAAGAAGTCTTCCTCCTGGTTAGCAGCTTTATTTTGCATAGCTAAATCCCTGACAATACACATTTAAGTTTAGTATTCCCAAGTTTTCAAGCTATTTAACAATTAAAGCGGCGTAATCCAATAAGTAATGCCTCTAAGAGCTTGTTTTTTAAAACCAAACAGAGGTAAGTTTTCTTCAGATAAACCCACATAAGTCCAATGTGGAACATCGTTTTCTACAGTTTGAAACCAACCATTTTGATTAAGAGCTTTTCTCTGCTCTTTACTACCTATGCGTAAATCAATGGCTAATCCCCAGAGATGTTGTGAAGTTCCGGGGGGTGCAACTAAACCGAGAATTTTTGTTTCTTTACCTTGTTGAACATTTGCTAAAACTCGATCGTTAGCATACTTGTGCCAAAATCTTAAATTCGTGTTGAAAGTGCGAGTACAATCACCAGAACCATAACCAGATTTTAGCGGAATTTGTTGCTGGACTCGCGCTTTATTTAAAGCATCAGCCGCCGATTTTTGTAAATAACAGTCGTTAGTACCATTAACATGACCCATTGTTAAAGTAGCTTGAAACTCTTTGGTTTCTTGTTCATTAACAAAGATATTTTTTTGTGGCAATTTAATCCCAATATCTGGATTTACGAATACTGCACCATAGCTTCGCAGCAAAGTATATTCATAAGTACCAGGCTGGGGAATTGTAGATAATTTTCTAGCGATCGCAGATAAAAAGCGCTGTTGAGGATTTAATTTAGGATCGGGAATAAATGGTTCTGATGTTGTATTTTTATAGGTATTTATACAAGGTAATGAATTATTAATCAAGCATTCTTGTAATGGTTGAGCAGTTATAGCAACTTTGTGGTGGGTAATCTCATTGCTAGCTACTAATACGAAAATCATCAATATCACTATAGTGATGAAACTTGTCTTTCTAATAAACCTAGTAATGTTTTTTTGATTTCTGAGGGTGAGTTTCATTTTTAACTAATTGCTTGGTGATTATAAAATTAATAAATTTTTGAAAAACTTTTATTATTGATAAATTAAAATTACAGATTATCTATCAGCGTTGAGCTATAGTTTCATCCAAGTTAAAGAAAATATCTACTATATCCCAGCTATAAATTCATTTGTGTTGACTAACGATATGAACAATAGCTGCAATTGACAAACCGGAATGTTGTCACAAATTGAAAAATAATATTTTCAATTACTAATAAATTTAAAAAAATAGAACCTTGGCTTGAATTAAGTACTAGTAAGTTTGATAACTTTTTTATCAGAAAGTTACATCCATGAAACCACTGGAACAGCTAAAATTGATAAAGAACTCTAAGCTTGCCGATCCTGTAAGTATGACCATGCACAATTCCGTTGAATTCCAAGACGCTTTTGATGTCATAGTCGTCGGTGCAGGTCACTCCGGTTGCGAAGCAGCTCTTGCCTCTGCACGCCTCGGTTGTCGTACCCTGTTATTGACGCTCAATTTGGATAAAATCGCTTGGCAACCTTGTAACCCAGCAGTGGGTGGTCCGGCGAAATCCCAATTGACCCATGAGGTAGACGCACTCGGCGGGGAAATTGGTAAAGTAGCAGACCGCACCTACTTACAAAAACGTATCCTCAACTCTTCACGGGGGCCTGCTGTTTGGGCATTACGCGCCCAGACTGATAAGCGCGAATATGCAGCGGTGATGAAAAATATTGTTGAGAACCAAGAAAACTT
This sequence comes from Nostoc sp. DedQUE12b, assembly GCF_034530835.1. Taxonomy (NCBI): domain Bacteria; kingdom Bacillati; phylum Cyanobacteriota; class Cyanophyceae; order Nostocales; family Nostocaceae; genus Nostoc; species Nostoc sp. DedQUE12b. The sequence continues at coordinate 31,048 of NZ_JAVRCI010000045.1, forward strand.
GACAATCCGTGAAAGTATGGCAACAGATTTGGTGTTGGGCGCTAATGATGAAGTCATTGGTGTTGAAACTTATTTTGGTGTAGGGTTCCAATGTAAAGCAGTCATCTTAACAACTGGCACCTTCCTGGGAGGCAAAATTTGGGTTGGTAACAAATCAATGCCAGCCGGACGGGCTGGGGAATTTGCGGCTGAAGGATTGACACAAACCCTAAATCGCTTGGGATTTGAAACCGGCAGACTTAAAACTGGAACTCCAGCACGGGTAGATAAGCGATCGGTAGATTATGGTAAAATGCTCATCCAGCCAGGAGATGAAGATGTGCGCTGGTTTAGCTTTGACCCACATGTGTGGGTAGAACGGGAACAGATGCCTTGCTACATCACCCGCACAACCGCCGAAACCCATCGTTTAATTCAGGATAATTTGCACCTGTCGCCAGTTTATGGCGGTTGGGTGGAAGCGAAAGGGCCGCGTTATTGTCCCAGTATTGAAGATAAGATTGTCCGCTTTGCCGATAAAGAAAGCCACCAAATCTTTATTGAACCGGAAGGAAGAGATATACCCGAACTGTATATCCAAGGATTTTCTACAGGGTTGCCAGAAAATTTGCAGTTGCAAATGTTGCGGACTCTCCCTGGTTTGGAAAAATGTGTGATGCTGCGTCCCGCTTATGCAGTGGAATATGACTACTTACCAGCAACTCAGTGTTACCCCACACTGATGACCAAAAAGATTGCCGGACTGTTTTGTGCTGGGCAGATTAACGGCACCACAGGTTATGAAGAAGCTGCTGCTCAAGGGCTGGTGGCAGGAATTAACGCCGCTCGATTTGTTCGCTCTCAAGAAATGATTGTCTTTGCCCGCGAGCAAAGTTATATTGGGACGCTAGTTGATGACCTGTGTACAAAAGACCTACGAGAACCTTACCGGATGCTCACCAGCAGGTCAGAGTACCGATTGCTATTGCGTTCTGACAATGCCGACCAACGTCTGACACCCTTGGGAAGGGAGATTGGTTTAATTGACGATCGCCGCTGGGATATGTTTACTCAAAAACAGGGTAATATCACCACAGAAAAACAAAGATTGCAAGCCACACGAGTTAAAGAACATGATGAAATTGGAATAGCGATCGCATCTGATACCCAACAAGCAATTAAAGGTTCGATTACCCTCAACGACTTGTTGCGGCGTCCAGGATTACATTACGTTGACCTCGACAGGTTCGGACTGGGAAACCCCAACCTCAACCGGGCCGAGAAAGAAGGTGCAGAAATTGACATCAAGTATTCTGGCTATCTCGCTAGGCAACAAAATCAAATTGACCAAATTGCCCGCCAAGCTCACCGCCAGTTACCTGGGGATTTAGACTACACAACAATTGATACTCTTTCTAAAGAGGCACGGGAAAAGCTGACTCACATAAAACCACTCACCCTTGGTCAAGCTGCACGTATAGGTGGTGTAAACCCAGCCGATATTAACGCCTTATTATTATATCTAGAATTGCGTAGAACCAAGAGCCAGTCAGAGTTTCCAGCGTTAGCTTAACACAAGCTTGATAAAGACTGAGTATAGTAGTAGGGAGAGAGATTGGTATGATAGATGACATAACTATTAGTACTGGCATCATCAACAATCCCCAGATGGAAGTTGAGTTTAATACCAACACTCAATCAACTTATCTCAATAAGATAGGGGATTGGATGTTTCATTATTCAGGAGGCAGGAGGCAGGAGTAACCCACGCAGCACAACTGCATAGGATTGGAGCAAGACCGGAGGCAAAGCGGCTCCACTCTTTGTATCTTGCCTGCACATCTCAATACAATTCTTCTTTTGAATCAGGGTAATCACTCAAGGCTAAAGTTTTTATTCATACTTATTTCTTTTAGTAAGAACTGCCTCTACTTGCTGCCTCCTCTGATAATCCTAATTTCCAGGCAGTCTCAATGAAATAAGTTTCACCACCAAGTATGAAAGAGGGACTGGGGACTGTAAACTGGGAACTGGTATTTTTACTCAGCACTCAGCACTCAGCACTCAGCACTTTCAAGCCAGTAGGGGTGGCGTTTCCTCGTCCAAGCAACAACCCAGAACGTCTATGTTACAAGAAGCCAGCACCCGTCTCATAGTACCAGAACCATCAGAAGACTTAATCACCAACGAGCCTTGGTCGATAGAAAACTATGCTGATGGCCTAATGGATGAACTCTTTGCCGATATCGACTACATTCTGGATGCTAGTGGTAATCTACCTTCTCAAACTGTTAAACACAGTAGTCAGAACAAGTCGAGCCACTCTGTTGCTGGAGTTTCCGCCCAAGCTCAACGCCAATCGCCTCCAGAATACGTGCCTCTGCAAACAGTTACGATACCACAGATTATCTTACCAAACACCCTGAACCAAGGAGTACAGTCAGTTGCTCAAAATAACCACAAGCAATTGAGTACCGTTGTATTTGACACCTCTACTGTTAAATCAGTTAGTAGAAAGCGTCAAAAAACTAGTTCGGTTTTGGGCAAACTGCTGATTGTAGGAACAACTTTAGGCGTGGCGATCGCTAGCACGATCTACTTGGTGCAGTCTGGAGTCGTATATCTTTTAAATAACAAATTGCCTGAGTCAGCGCTTCTATTGCCGCAATCGCAGTCACGGTTGCCCGTAAAAACGGAAATAGAGGCAGAATTAGTTGACTATATGCTCCAATCGCTGGCTGTTATAGATAAGCAAGGAGCAAAGAGCAATCAAAAATCTTTCAATCCAGGATTCTCCAGTCAGGCAAATACTAACCAAATAGCCCTTGGTCGTGAGCAAAGAACTGGTAATCTACCAGCACTTCCACTTTTAGCTAATAATACACCACCAGCCCCCAACCGTTCTGGAAGCGTTGTTGAGCGCATCTACGTCCCCGTTTATCAAGCGCCGTCACCAATGCGCTACGCCCTTCCAGCCATTCCGGGGACTCCCACACTTTTACCACAAGTTGCCAGTGCGTTACGGGTATCTCAACCTAATGTTGTCAAAACTGCCCTGAATACAGTGCAACAAGCTGCCAAGCCTGTAACTGTCAATATGTTAGCTGCGGCTGTACGAGCCGAACTCAAACCGATGGCAGCAAAAACTGCACCCATTACCGTGCGGCAAACACCCAAACCTCTGCCTGCATTACCAGTAGTTCCATTGCGTGCTGCACTCGCACCAGAGTCAGAACCAACTATTACCCAGGAACAAGTATATCCGGCAACTGCGATCGCAGTAGCTCCAAGTAATACCTTAGAGGGATTGCTAGAGTTGGGCAACAAATCTGCCGCTTTGTTTAAAATTGATGGTGTGACTCGCCGCATCAATATGGGTGAAAGTATCGGCTCCAGCGGTTGGACACTAGTAGATGTCAGTAATGGCGAAGCAGTCATCCGACGTAATGGCGAAGTGCGCTCGATTTATGCAGGACAGAAACTATAAATTTTTTAACCATTAATAGTACTGCGACCAGCAATAGTTGATTGAAATAATTTGATTGCGTCAAATATTCCTCTGTCTGCACTATTAGGATTGCCTGCTGATATATAGCCTAACTAATGCGATCGCGTTCTAATACCTTTAAGATTATCAGCTTTATTGATAGCAAGATCGCTTTTACCTCCAGCATATTCTAGTAAATATTAACTGAGATTACTTATTTGATAATTTGCCGATTTATTTTGGTAAATTTTCTACTTTCAATGCCAACTTGTGTAAATACTTAAAAATGCAATCGTTTAATAAATAATTCGCCAAGCTTTTACCGTCCCTTTACCAATTTCGCTATCAACAGTTTGACCTCCTTCTAAGACTAGTCTGATATTTAAGTTCTCATCTGAAGCATTTTTCAAAGCAGTGGCTAATTCTTTACTGATAGCAAATGTGCCATTGGAACCATCTAATTGAAAAACTTTTTCTCTGACCTTGAGCAAAAGTTTATCGACTTTTTTGGTCGTGACAAATCTAAGATAGTCAGGTCTGGGATACACACGACCTGCGGTGTAGAAAGAAGACCTTGCTTGACCCGAATTTACTGTTACGAGTACTCGAATGCTCGAAGGAGTCCACAAACTAATAACTTGCTTTGAACCCTCACGGTACAAATAGCCACCTAAAGAATTGCGATCGAAAACTCCAACAAACTCCCCTTCGAAGGGGTCAACAATTCTTACGGCTTTCGACCAAGGCACATCCATTTCGGGGGACAGTCCAGCCGATTTGACCATTGGCAAATCGCTTGATGCTTGAGCAAGAATAGCTATTTCTTGAACAGTTAAAGCAGCACAAACTTCAGGGGAAATTACAGCCAAGCTAGCCCCAAAAAGAAGAACTGGAATTGTTTGCGGTAACTTCATGATAAGTTAGGGGTATAATCTTCAAATGGTTCTTAGTGCAAAACAGTTTGCCTCACTTCAATTGGTTCACCCGTCAAACTAAAAGGACGAACTTCGGTAATTTTTACCTTCACTAACTGCCCTTTGAGTTCTTTGATGTCACCGCTAAAAAAGGTCAAACGATTACCGCCAGTGCGTCCCATTACCTGGGTTGGATCTTTAGGATTTTGGTCTTCTACTAAAACTTCTTCAATGCGTCCAAAGTAACGTTGCGATCGCTCTGCTACTTTCAAGTTTCCCAGATGATTGAGCCGTTGCAGGCGATCGCTTTTAATTTCTTCACTCAGTTGATTGTCCCACAAAGCGGCTGGTGTCCCTGGACGCGGCGAATATGCTGCTGTGTTCAACATATCAAAGCCAATATCTTCCACCAGTTTCAGAGTATTTTCAAACTGTGCTTCTGTTTCCCCAGGAAAACCGACAATTACATCGGCACTAATAGAAGCATCTGGCATATACCGCCGAATGGTATCAATAATCCGGCGATATTTTTCATGGGTATAACCCCGCGCCATCGCCTTTAAAAGTTCGTTATCCCCAGATTGAAAGGGAATGTGGAAATGTTCGCACACTTTGGGTAACTCAGCACAAGCTTGAATTAATCTCTCGGTAAAATAACGGGGGTGACTAGTAGCAAATCTTAATCTTTCAATCCCCGGCACATCATGCACGTAATAAAGCAAATCTGTAAAATTGTGCAGATGCCGACCTTCTGGTGTCACTCCAGGTAAATCTCTGCCGTAAGCATCAATATTTTGACCGAGTAGAGTAATTTCTTTGTAACCTTGCCGTCCTAATTCTTCCATTTCAGCCCGGATAGCTGACGGCGTGCGAGATTGTTCGACACCGCGCACATTGGGAACTACGCAATAGGTGCAGCGTTCGTTACAGCCGTAAATTACGTTTACCCAAGCGGTGACTGTACTATCTCGTCGCGGCTGGGTGATATCTTCAATAATGTGAACTGCCTCAGTTGCGACAACTTGGTTGCCCTCAAATACTGACTCCAACAAGTCTTTCAGACGGTTGGCGTGTTGTGGCCCCATTACCAAATCTAATTCTGGCACTCGCCGCAACAGCGCTTCTCCTTCTTGCTGGGCAACACAACCAGCAACAATGAGGGTTAAATCAGGCTGCTCATGTTTACGCTTTGCTTGTCTGCCAAGGTAGGAATATACCTTTTGTTCAGCATTATCCCGAATGGTGCAGGTATTGTAGAGAATCACATCTGCATGATTCGGATCTGGACACCACTCAAAGCCCATGTCTTCCAAAACGCCAGCCATGCGCTCTGAGTCAGCTTTATTCATCTGACAACCGAAAGTAGTAATGTGATATTGGCGTTTAGAAGTGGTCATGGGCAATTATGCTGAATCAGCGTAATGTATGTCAGGTTTATTTCTATTCTATAACGCTCTACACTGCTTCAGGAGTGCTGAGTACCTTGGCTCAGATTCCTTTTGATATTTCTAATATAAAAACCTCAAAAAGTTACAAGCTGCAAGCATTAGCGGTGATGAAATTCAACTTCTGTTTCCAGAATTTTAATATCATAGTTGCCAAAGAAATCGTGACCTAGTAGCCCGATGCTTGCTTTTGGGGCGATCGCTACTTGAAGATTATTGGCTGTAACTCCACCTACTGCAATAGATTTTACCTTACTGGTTGAGAATTTTACTTCACTACCATCAGCAATTTGGGCTTGCATTGTACCTGTAGCCTGTAGTTGCAGTGTATTCGCCATATCTTGAGTGATAATGGTTCCACTAGCACCTGTATCTACAATCATTTCAAAGGTTTTTTTATCGTTGAAGGTGACATCAATCACAGGAGTTCCACCAAAACGGCGTTTGATTGAGACTCGAAAAACTTTATTGTTTGAAGGTGCGGCTATGATATTGCCACAAATTCTTCCCAATCCAACGGTTTTACCAGAGGAAGTTATCATGTAACACGCTCCTGGATCGTCTGCTGTCGCCCGATGAGAGAATGCTAAAGATATCAGCGTTGGCATTAGTGTGAGCGCAGCTAGATTAACGCTGGTAATCCAACGCCTCCAAGCATTCTTCATGTTATACTGCTCTCCAATTTTTTTGATTCTTATTAATAGCTAAACTCATCATGCGGCTGTAAAACATGGTATTAAAAGCACAGCTTTTTGATATAAAAAATTAAATATATGTGTTTAATAGGTATTGCAACGGTTTTTTTAGTTTTAAATTACCTGATTTTTTTATAATATGTATCTCAAAAATATGAAATCGCATCTTACTCAATATATCTTACCTAGAATTACTGATTGATAAATTAAAGATTAGGTAAAGACATGATAAAACTACTTAGAGCAGTTTCAATCTGACATCCTAAGAAGTTGGATAAGAGAAATTTGTTAGCTTACTCAAAGTTTACTGCTGCATTTACAGCAGTTGCGATCGCATTTTTTACAGCAACATCTCTTTGTTCTAAGATGATATTTTCACCATCACTACGCGAAGCAACTACACCGCAAATAGCGGCAGCAGCAAAATTATACACTCCTGCCATTTTAAATAGTGTGCCGCATTCCATCTCGTAATTCAAGATATTTAAGCGCCGATATTCTTCTGTAATGCCATGCAGCGATCGCATTAAATTTGGATTTGCTGAATCAGTGCGTTCTTGTCCTTCGTAAAAAGTATCAACTGATGCCGTAATTCCGATGTAATGTTCAACCTTTAATTCTCGTGCAGCTTTAACTAAAGCGACTGTCAAAAAAGGATCGGCTGCGGCTGGATATTCCACTGGTGCAATGTCATTCGCTGCACCTTGGCGACATAATGCTGCACTGCTAATAACAACACTACCGACTGGTATATAAGATTGAATAGAACCGCAAGTTCCAATGCGAATAATTTGCCGAATTCCTATTTGTATCAACTCGTTGACAACAATACTTAATGAAGGCGCACCCATACCACTAGTAGCTGATAAGATGCTGCGACCATTCGGTAAGTATCCTACGTAGCTATTGAGTCCGCGATTTTCTGACAACACGCGTACATCTTGTAAATAAGTTTGAGCAATTAGGTGCGATCGCTCTGGATCGCCAGATAATAGAGCAATGCTGGGAGGCGATGAACCTAAATCGTCTTGCCCAAAGCCAATGTGATAGAAACGTTTACCAGTCATAGAGTTGAGAGTAGCGATCGCCCTACATATTTACCTAAATACTTTTACTGAGGTTTTTCCGTATAAATTACGTTAATTTGAGACGTTAATACCAAACTGACTCAGTGATTCTGTGTTTGCTAAAGCCTTAAAGTCCCAACAAAATCAAAATGTACAAAGCTTATCCGAAGTTTCGCCTATAGGTAAAATCTGGGACAAACATAGAGTTAATACTGATAAAGTTTTCCATTATTACGCTAAAGCAGACGAACATTGCTTTCAGCAGTATGCTTGGCGAGTGAGAATGTGTTCTGAGTTGCTGAAGTTTCAATTAGTGCCAGACGAATCAGAAGGTATTCTCAAGTTAAAGCTATCAGATGCCCGATTCTGTAGGGTTCGTCACTGTCCGGTTTGTCAGTGGCGGCGATCGCTCATGTGGAAAGCAAGAGCTTATAAAATTCTCCCACAGGTTGTTACTGATTACCCCAAGTACCGTTGGCTATTTGTTACTTTGACTGTAAGGAATTGCCAGATTGAGGAACTCAGGGAAAACTTGGATTCGATGAATAAAGCTTTTAAGCGATTCACTGAATTGAAAGCATGGCCTGCGAAAGGTTGGGTGAAGTCCATAGAAGTAACTAAAGGTAGAGATGGAGTCTCAGCACACCCGCATTTACATATTTTGGCAATGGTGCCGCCTTCGTATTTCAGTTATGGCTATCTTTCTCATGCCAAATGGGTAGCGTTCTGGCAGCAGTGCTTACGAATTGATTACCAGCCAATTATTCATACTAGCGCGATCGCTAAACATCATAACCCGTCACGACTCATCCCAGAAATTCTCAAGTATCAAGTGAAGGAGTCAGATTTGGTGGGTGATAGAGAATGGTTTTTAGAGTTAACCCGTCAGCTACATAAAAGTAGAGCGATCGCTGTTGGGGGTATACTCAGGCAATATATGCGCGAATTAGAGGAGAAAAACCAAGACCTCATTAATGAAAGTGAAGAGACAGATGAGGTGAATGGAGAAAGTTTGTATTTCCGATGGGAGCGCAAGTTACAAAGATTTAAATATAGAGTGACATCAGCGATATAATAACAGCCCCATAATCCTTACATGAAAAGGATTACATAAGTTTAGAACTGTAGAAACTGTGGCTTAATCCGGCGAAAGGACAAAGACCAGCGATCAGATACAACTGGAAGTAGTTCATGGAGAATACTAGAATCAAACTGGATAACCTGACCATCTTCAAGGTGATATTCCTGATTATCAATGCGGAAAGTAGCACGTCCAATATTAACTAATGCTACCAGAGGTTCAAAAACGGGGTGGTCACGGTGTTCTATCATGCCACCACCTGGACGATAATGGCAGAGTAAGGCACAATCCCATCCTGGAAGAATGCGATCGCCAAGCCGATTAACCCTCGCATCCCAATTGCCTGGATTAATTACCGCATTAGGCAATAGTATTACCTCATATCCAAACCATTTGTGAGTTCGATCAAAAGCAACCCGACTAGAAGCCATTGACTTCATACTAAATTGATGATTACACCAATCATGAAGACTTTGAATATCGATACGAACGTGTCCAACAGTTTCAACTAAATTCATTATTAACTCCTGAAAGTTTTAACTCTGCAAATCAAACTAATTACACCTACCCTCAGCGCGAAGCGTTCAAAAAAAAATATTTAAAGTCTATTCCACTCCACGACTATTGGAGTACAACTCTTTAATATTCATTCTTACTAGGCGTTAGCCTATTCTTTATTTCTTCAGCGCGAAGCGTTCAAAAGAAAATATTTAAAGTCTATTTCACTCCACGACTATTGGAGTACAACTCTTTATTTATTTTCTTCATATACTTGTAGGCGTTAGCCTAGTTAGCCTATTCTTTCTTTAACTCAAAAAGCACAAAAAAATACCAGCCATCTGCTTTTCAGGTGACTGGTATTTATCAATTGCCTTTACTTGAAGCTAGTAAATAGCTTCGATAATTAAGTGATTTACTAGCTTTTTACGAATGATTTAAGATTTATCTATAAGTGTTTAACTGTCATCTAGCTGGAGTAGCGATCGCCCCAGTAATATAATCCACTAGGACATTTTTTAAACTTTACCTAAAATCTCCTCCTTCCCATATCTGAAGTTGTCTTTCAGCCGCAACTATGCAATTGAGATATTTGGGTGGATAGAGAAAACGATCGTAAGCTAATGCCATCTGTCTAGCAGCTTCAGTGTATGGCACTCGTCCTATTCCCGTACCCAATCCAGGACAGGCAATGGTGTTAATTTTTTGCTTAACGTGTTGATTATGGTGTCGAACTGACAGCAGCATCGCCCACATCGCAATATAAGGAATATCTGTCCCAGCAATAATCATGGGAACTCGCATAGTCGGTGTATGAGCCAAAAAAGGATGTTTGTGATCGCCTGTTTTCACAATCATTGATGTTCCCGCAGGTTGTTCGCCCAAATAATCCTCAAGAATGCGCTGCTGGACTCTTGCCATTAAGTAAGGGCCGAAAAAACGGATAATTGCCGCATCTATGCCACCATCCATCATTCCGAAAGAGTTAGCAGGGCTGACCATACAATCAAAATCTGGCAAGCACTCGAAATAGTTATTCACTATTTCTACATTGGGTAAGTAATTAAAATGCTGTTCAAAGGCTGCACACAACAAAGAGTCGGGAGCTACCAATATCAATTTCAAGCTTTCATTTCCTCCGCTTGAATACCTATTTTAAACGTCAGCGAGGGCGAATATCAACTGTTTATCTGACTTTTCGCGTCAGCTAGAAAGACCCACGAAAAACCTAACCCCCTTCCCGCATCGGGAACTACGGTGTACACACAAGTCTGAAATAGCTGATTAACCAGGGTTTTACCCCACCCTAACCCTCCCCTTGTAAAGGGGAGGGAACCGGATTTTTCTTGTTTCCCCCCTTTACAAGGGGGAACTAAGGGGGGTAATTCGACTTGTGTGTACACCGTAGCGCATCGGGAAGGGGGAAAATTCAAAGTCTCTCTCCTTTTAGGAGAGAGGTTTTCCAGATAGCGTGAAAAGCCAGAACGGTTTTTCTGTATTATCAGCCTTTTATTTTATTTATACTACATATATAATACAAAATATATCACCACTCAGTTGGTGACTGTTTGTAGCTTAAACAAAAGGAAATTTTATGATTCCCCGAACACGCATCCGAAATATTGGTATCTCTGCCCACATCGACTCTGGTAAAACTACGTTGTCAGAGCGAATTCTCTTCTACACGGGCAGAATCCACGCTATTGAGGAAGTGCGGGGAGGCGGTAAGGGTGCAACGATGGATTTTATGCCAGAAGAAAAACTACATGGTATAACCATTACTTCTGCTGCTACCACCTGCCAGTGGCACGATACCCAAATCAACCTGATTGATACACCTGGACACGTAGATTTTACAATTGAAGTGGAACGCGCCCTGCGGGTATTGGATGGGGCAGTGATGGTGCTGTGTGCTGTGGCGGGCGTGCAGTCCCAGTCGATTACGGTGGATCGGCAAATGAAGCGCTACCGTGTGCCGCGTTTGGCGTTCATCAACAAAATGGATCGGACGGGGGCAGATCCATTTCGTGTAGTACAGGGAATACGCGATCGCTTGCAACTAAATGCGGTATTACTCCAGTATCCTATCGGCAGTGAAGACCAATTCCAGGGAGTCATTGACCTGGTAGAAATGACTGCTGACTACTTTGAGGATGAAAACGGGGAAAACTGGGTGAAAAAGCCAATTCCCGAACCTCTTAGAAATGAAGCACAACAGGCACGGGAGAAGTTGCTAGATACTTTGTCACTGTTCTCAGAACCGATGACCGAGATGCTACTGGCGGGTGAGGAGATTCCTAAAGAATTAATTTGGCAAACCATCCGACAGGCAACCTTGAGCCTAGAATTCACACCTGTACTGCTGGGTTCGGCATTCAAAAATAAAGGAGTGCAAAACTTATTGGATGCAGTTGCGCTTTATCTACCATCTCCCGTAGATAGAGAAGTGGTCAAAACCGCAGAGTCGGTTAGTGTCTATCCTAACCCCGATGCTTCCTTGGTGGCATTGGCATTTAAACTCACCGTTGAATCCTTTGGGCAGTTGACCTATACCCGGATTTACTCTGGGACGCTCAAACCCGGCGATACCGTCTACAACTCGCGGACTGAACAGCGAGTGCAAATCGGTCGCTTGGTGAGAATGCACGCCAATAAGCGAGAAGAGGTAAAAGTTGCCGTTGCTGGGGATATTGTGGCTCTGTTGGGTGTGGATTGTGCTTCTGGTGATACATTCTGTTCTGGAGAACCACTGGTATCTCTAGAGAAGATGTTTGTGCCGGAACCAGTAATTACGCTGGCAATTACGCCCAAGAAACAGGAAGATAGCGATCGCCTTTCCAAAGCACTCAATCGCTTTCAAAGGGAAGACCCCACCTTCCGGTTGAGCATCGACCCCGAATCAGGCGCAACTCTGATTTCTGGGATGGGCGAACTCCACTTGGAAATTTACCTGGAGCGCATCCAACGGGAATATAATGCCGAGGTCTACGTCGGTACTCCTGCGGTGGCGTACCGGGAAACCATTAGGCAACAAGCTACCTTTGACTACCGATTCAAGAAACAGTCAGGCGGCCCTGGTCAATACGCTCATATTACTGGATGGATTGAACCCACAGATCAGCCGTTTGTCTTTGAGAATCGAGTGGTTGGAGGCGCGATTCCCAAAGAATATATCCCAGCGTGTGAGAAAGGTTTCCGTGAGGCGATGCAATCAGGACAGCTGGAAGGCTATCCGGTAACTGGGGTGAAAGTCGTTCTGGATGGTGGTTCTTATCACCCAATTGACTCTTCAGAATTGGCTTTCCGGTCAGCATCTCATCAAGCAATTGAGGGTGCGATCGCCAAAGCCAAACCCTACATCCTGGAACCCATCATGCTTGTAGAGGTGGAAACACCCCACGAGTTCATGGGAAGGGTTCAAGGTGACTTATCCTCTCGTCGGGGTTTGTTGTTGGGTTCTGAGACAATGCAGGGATACACGGTGGTTCGAGCCGAAGTACCGCTAGCGCGAATGTTTGGGTATTCTACAGAATTGCGATCGCTTACTTCTGGCATGGCTACTTTTTCAATGGAGTTTGCCTGCTATCGCCAGTCCTAGCATCTTGAAGTAGCTTTTAGGGACACAGTTAGGCTGTGTCCCTTTCAATTATCACAGGAGGTTTTTGTGCCTATTTTGAGAACTCTGCAACCTGGAGATGAAGTATCGCTGGAAGCATTTCTCTTGCAACACACTGATACTTCTATGTTTTTACGCTCTAATTGGCGAGCGGCGGGACTGCTTGACCAAGGTGCCAGATTTCAAGGAACTTACATAGCGGCCTACATAGATGGAACTATAGTGGCAGTTGCAGCCCATTTTTGGAATGGGATGATTGTAGTCCAAGCCCCTGTACATCTGCCAGACGTGGTACAAGCAGTTGTGGCACAATCTGGACGTGCCATCTCTGGAATTAGTGGCCCAGCAGCACAAGTTGAAGCGACAAAAAGTATTTTGGGACTTAGCAACCGACCAACTCAGCTTGATGAGGCTGAGATATTGTTTTCTCTAGCACTGCAAGATTTGCAAATACCTGAAGCTTTAGCATCGGCAAAGGTGCAGTGTCGTTTGCCACATCCAGAAGAGCTGGAGTTACTGGGCGAATGGTGTACTGCTTATAATCTGGAAACTTTAGGACGAAAAGATACTCCCAGTTTAAGACCTGATTGCGATCGCATAATTGAGGCACGTCAAGCTACGGCTATGCATTGGGTTTTGGTAGCAGGAGATACCCCAGTTTCCTACTCTGCTTTCAATGCTAGCTTACCTGATATTGTGCAAATTGGTGGAGTGTGGACACCGCCAGAACTGCGGGGTCAAGGCTACGCCAAAAGTGTGGTAGCAGGCTCATTGTTAGATGCGCGATCGCAGGGGGTAAAACGTGCCATCCTATTTACAGGTGATAATAACCAAGCAGCTCAAGCAGTTTATCGAGGAATTGGCTTTTTGCCTACTGGCGAGAAGTATGGCTTGGTCTTATTTGAAGAGACTTAGGCTTGAGAAATATTGGGTTAAACGTTAGAAGTGCAACACCTTACGCCCTTGCTATCCATTTATATTTCAGCTGTTTCTGGATTTGCTGGAATTGATTTTGTAGTTTTTACCGAATTGATTGTAATACTTGAACTATGAGCCAGTATCGTTTCAAACAGTCATTCTCTGATGATCCCAGCTTAAGCGATAAGCTTTTTGACTTGATAGAAGTCACATTTCCCGGACTCAGCAGTTTAGCAGAATGTGCAAGACAACTAGGTGCATCCTGGGAAACAGCTTCAACTCCGTTTATGCGCTTTCATGATGATATAGCTATTACCCATGTGGGAGTGTTAGAAATTCCCATGCAAATTATGGGACAAAGGCTCACTGTCGGAGGAGTTCATGGAGTAGCTACCCGTGCAGAATTTCGCCGGAGAGGGTATTACCGTGAAGTGATGGAGGAAGTGCTAGGGTATTGCGATCGCCTTTACGAAACCCTGGTACTGACGACACCACAACCGGAGCTTTACTTACCTTTTGGTTTTCGTGTTGTCGAAGAACACATCTTCAAAGTTAAGTGTAACTCTACAGGTGGCACTGATAGGTTCCGAGTACTGAATTTTACCAATACTAGAGATTACACATTGCTACATAGACTTTTAGAAACACGCATTCCTGTCTCTAATATAGTTGGCGTAGTCAACGAAAAACCTGTGTTCTGTGTCAATGAAGGAAGTCGTCCCTTATATTATGCAGAAGATTTAGATTTAATCGCCTGTATGGAGATAGAAGATAACCGACTTCATCTTTTCGATTTAGTGACAACGCAGATATGCCCTTTAAAGAATATTATTAGTAAGATACCTCAACCCATCGAAGAAGTGGTGATTTACTTTAGTCCAGAACTTCTGGATGTCAAAGATGTGCAAGCATTCAGCCATACTTTTGATGAAACTGTGCTGATGGTTCGCGGCAAATTTGCGGCGGAGGGCGAGAAATTTATGCTACCCCGTTCTGCAAGGTGTTGAGTCACTCAAAAACAATTGAATCATAATAGAACTGAAAGTTTCATCATTAGGATTGCTTTATGATGTATCAAACTGACCCGCCGCGATCGCCAAAAGATGTATTGCCAACCATGTACGATCTTCCTAGCGAAGACCCAGAGGAGCCTGGTTTGCCCGATCAGTTTCATTTATTACAACCTCGTCTGTTAGACGAAACCTTTCGTCCACCAAATTATCCAAGCGACGAGATATTTGTTGCTAGCGATCTGAATCTTTATTACGATCCGCGCTATCCACTGTGGTATAAGCGGCCAGATTGGTTTGCTGTTTTAGGTGTTTCCCGTCTCTACGAACAAAGAGATTTACGTTTAAGTTATGTTGTTTGGCAAGAGGGAGTTCATCCTTTTATTGTGGTTGAATTGCTGTCTCCAGGTACTGAAAAGGAAGACCTGGGGCAGACATTGCGAGATATCAAGCAACCACCAGCAAAATGGGAAGTGTATGAGCAGATTCTACGTATTCCTTATTATGTAGTATTTGATCGGTACAAATATAAATTAAGGGTGTTTAAATTAGATGGCGGTCGTTATGCTGAGATAGCACTGTCAGAGTCACGCTTTTGGATACCAGAATTAGAATTAGGCTTGGGTGTTTGGCAGGGACGCTATCAAGATGTAGAACAGCCTTGGTTACGGTGGTATGATTGGACAGGCGGCTGGGTATTGACTTCTACAGAACAAGAAAGTCAACGGGCTGAACAAGAAAGTCAACGGGCTGAACAAGAAAGACAACGGGCTGAACAAGAAAGACAACGGGCCGAACGGTTGATTGCACAATTGCGATCGCTAGGCGTTGAACCTGATATAGATTAACTTTTTGCCTGCCTTATAGCCCTGCAAACCATTCATAGCCCCGATCTTCCCAATAGCCTTTAGTAGGTAACAAATTGCTGACGAATGTAATTTGAGTTACCCACTTGCTTTGCTTGTAGCCCAGTTTAATTGGGGATGCTAGGCGCATGGGCGCACCATTATCAACTGATAAGGGTTGTCCATTCTTTTGATAAGCCATGAGAGTTTGGGGATGTATGGCAGAAGCAAGATCCCAGCTTTCATAGTAGCCATCAGCAGATTTGAAGTAGACATAACGGACGTTTGACTTAGGCTGTACCAGCGCTACTAAATCTCGTAATCGCACACCTCCCCATTGAACGATCGCAGCCCAGCCTTCAACACAGACATGGCGAATTACCATTGAAGTCAAGGGCAGTTTTTGAATATCGGTCATGCTCAATTGCATTGCATTATTGACCTCACCATCAATTATTAAGCGAAACTGTGCCGGATCAATTTGCGGGGTAAAGTCAAAGGTATTTACCAGCAATTTATCTGCTTCTATGGCAGTAACAGGAAATTCAGGTATAGGTTTTTGAGTTAGCAGAAGCGCTTCAAGACTTTGGTTTAATGGCTCAGAGATTTGCCGCAGATTATCTGAGAACAAATTTGTTCCACAGCCACCAAGAAGAAAGCCTACCCCTGAAAGCCCAGATACTTGTAGTAACCGACGACGGGATAGGGTACGTTTGGGAAGAATCAGACTCATAAAACCTCTACAGAAACATAGATTTTACTAATTTGACTAATTCAAGGGTTAAAGCAAAGGTAAAAGTCAATATTTCGCATTTATCTGCCTTGCGATCGTCAACCTAAAGATTGTAAGTTAGTTACACACATAAAAATCCCCACGCATTTATTTTCTACTGATAACGGATATTTAATTTGTCTTAAGCGCTATTTTAAAAACATAAAAAACCTTAATTAGCTACAAATTTCAAATATGTCAAATAACAAAGACTTTTCATCCGAAAAAAGCTCTTCCGTTAAAAATGTCTTGATTATAGGTGTAGCTGGGTATATTGGCGGAGCGCTGTGCCAAAAGTTTTCTCAGACACAAGATTTTGCAGTATTGGCACTTGTGCGTCCGAGTAGTGATATTGAGGGTATAAAGCCTTTCTGCAAGGAAATAATTCGCTCTCAAGAGGTAGCAATTTCCAGTAATGATGTTGCACAAGCAATTCGTAAGCATGATATTACAACAGTAATTAATGTGGCGTGGCACATGCCTCCAGAATCAACCCAAGAAGCTCAATTCGCTTTAGACCGTATAGCATTAGAAGCCGCTTTATACGGTACTAGTGCAGTTTCGCCAGATATTCATGTAATTACAACCAGTGGGAATTTCTCTTTGATTACCGCCAATGGAGGACGAATAACAGAAATACCGCCGCCAAAAGGATATACACTGCCTGAATATTTAGTATGTCTTGACTTACTAGTAGGTGTAAATGTGTTGAAAGATGGGCTAGTAGAAGAATATATCAGTAATGGAGGTAACGCCTCGATTGTCTATCCTTCATCAGTATATGGTTCAGCACCAACTCGTGGCAGTTTCTGGGATTTTGCAATTCAGCAGTTCATTACAAAGAAACCACACCAAGGCTATCAGCCATTTCCACCAGATTTTATGACGGCGTGGATTCATGTTGAAGATTTAGCAGACTGTTACATTGCAGTAGCGCGATTTGGCTCCAAGGGAGGACACTACCTTGCTGCGCCTGAAAATTTTACTATTAGCCAGGTGTCAAAAATGTTTGCCCAGGCTGCTCAAGTAGAATTTATAGCGCCAGTCTTTGAAAACAAAGACAAAGTTATATTTGATGATTCTCATACTAGAGAAGTACTTCAACTTCAATGGAAGTATAAACTGGCTGATGAGATGAAAGGTTGGATAGAGAGAATAAAAGAGTTAGGAACTTATTTTTTAGAGTAAATAAAGGGTAAGTCTAAATAAATGAATCATTAAGGGTTTGACTATTGTATAATCTGCCTTGCGAATCAACCCTCCTTTGCTCCTCAATGTAAGAATTGAAGGCCGTTGAACCATGCTGGAAATTCCTGAATATAAAATTTGGGCAAAAATCCATGAAAGTGCTAATTCACGGGTCTATCGGGGAATTCGTGAACGGGATCATTTGCCTTTAATCTTTAAAATTTTGAAGAAAGACTACCCCACCCGAGAAGAAATTACGCGCTATAAGCTCGAATACGAAATTACGCGCAGTTTATCATTGGAAGGCGTTATCCAGGCTTACGGCTTGCAGCAATATCACAGTACATTTGCGATCATTCTGGAGGATTTTGGAGGGGAATCTTTAACAAAAATTACAGCGGCAAGAAGGTTTTCCTTAACAGAGTTTCTCAAGTTAGCTGTTCAGATCGCTGAGGTTTTAGGTGAAATTCATACCGCAAATATTATTCATAAGGATATTAATCCATCTAATATTGTTTTAAATATAGAAACACAACAACTTAAAATTATTGACTTTGGGATTTCAACCGCCCGATCGCAGGAAAAATTAACTCTCAAAAATCCAACAGTATTAGAGGGAACATTAGCTTACATCTCTCCAGAGCAAACAGGTAGAATGAACCGTTCTCTGGACTACCGAACTGATTTTTACTCTTTAGGTGTCACCTTTTACCAATTATTGACTCATCGGCTGCCGTTTGAATCTAGTGATGCCTTGGAATTGATTCATTACCACCTGGCTCTGGAACCTGTTCCACCCCATGTTATTGATCCAGAAATTCCTGTGATAGTTTCAGAAATTGTCCTGAAACTATTAGCTAAAACAGCAGAGGATCGGTATCAAAGTGCCTGGGGAATTAAAAATGATTTAGAACAGTGTTTAATGGAGCTACAACATAGGGGACGAATTGAGCCTTTTTTGTTAGCGCAACAGGATATTTCTGATAAGTTTCATATCCCGGAAAAACTCTATGGCAGAGAAAGGGAGATTGAGACATTATTAGCAGCATTTGCCAGGGTAGCAGGTAACAGAGATGGAGAGAGGGACGACCTGTCGTCTTCTCAAGTTGAACTGATGCTGATAGCAGGATACTCCGGTATTGGCAAGTCAGTTTTGGTGCAGGAAATTTATAAACCCATTACACAACAACGGGGCTACTTTATTTCGGGCAAATTTGACCAGTATCAGCGCAATATTCCTTACTTTGCGATCGCTCAAGCCTTTGAGTCACTCATCAAACAATTACTGACCGAGGACGACGTACAACTGTGTCAGTGGCGTGACAACCTTTTAACTGCTCTCGCCTCAAACAGTCGCGTCATTACCCAGGTAATTCCAACATTGGAATTAATTGTTGGCAATCAACCAGACGTACCAATTCTACCGCCAACAGAAGCCCAAAATCGCTTTCACCAAGTCTTCCAAAATTTCATTCGCGTCTTTACACAGCCAGAACATCCACTCGTCGTCTTTTTAGATGATCTCCAGTGGGCAGATAATGCCTCGCTGAAGCTAATTCAATTGCTAGCTACCTCCACCGAGAAACAATCGTTGTTGTTGATGGGGGCATACCGGGATAACGAGGTAAATGCAGCCCATCCCCTGATCCAGATGGTCGAGGAAATTCGCCAAGGTGAAGGAGTAGTAAACCAACTTTCTCTCGCAGCATTGAGCCTACCTGATATCAATCAGCTGATTGCAGATACATTACACTGCCAACCAGAAGATTCGCTGCCCTTAGCGGAACTGGTGCAACTAAAAACTGGTGGAAATCCCTTTTTCATCAATGAATTTTTGAAATCTCTCTACACGGAAGGGTTACTGGAATTTGATCGCCAAACAAATAAATGGCAATGGTCGATAGAGCAAATTCACAATCAAGGAATTACCGATAATATTGTGGAGTTGATGGCAGGCAAGATTCAAAAGCTCAACATTCAGACGCAGCAAATGTTACAGCTATCTGCCTGCATTGGCAACTCTTTTGATCTGGAAACCCTGGCATTTGCGGCTGAACTATCTCAACGGGAAGCCGCCCAAGCATTAGGAGTAGCGATCGCTCAAGGGTTGATTCTGCCCATGAGCAATGCTTACAAATCGGTTGAGTTGGATGTGCCCCTTCCTGACTGTCCTGCAATAGAATACAAATTTGCTCACGATCGCATTCAGCAGGCAGCCTATTCCCTGATGCCAGAAGCTAGGCAAAGAATCATCCACCTGCAACTTGGAAAATGCTTGCTACAAAATACTCCAGTCGAGCAACGAGAACAAAAGATTTTTGATATCACTAATCAACTCAACCTGGGTAAAGCACTGATTCAACAGCAGTCAGAGCGAGATGAACTAGCAGAGTTAAATTACTTGGCAGGTAACAAAGCTAGCGCCTCTGCTGCCTATAATTCAGCCCTACAATATTTCCAGACTGCCTTATCTTTGCTAGCAGAAGATTGCTGGCAAAGGCAATATGCTCTTACCCTAAAGCTCTACATTAAGGCGGCAGAAGCCGAATATTTGAATATCCATTTTGAGCAGGCAAATATTCTGGCAGAGATTGCTTTAAATAACGCTGCAAACTTACTCGATCGCGTCAGAGTTTACGAATTACAAATGCAAATTTGTATGGCACAGATCGAACTAGTGAAAGCCATCGAGATTGGTTTGCAAGTTCTAGAACAACTCGATAGTTCTCTAGTGGTTTTAGAAAAAGAAGAAAGCCTACTGATAAAGTTGCCTAGCCTCGCTACCTTATCAGCCATGCCTGTGATGACCGATCCATACAAACTTTCTGCTATGCAGATTTTGATAATTTTGTGTGGGCCTGTGTTTATGGCAAAGCCGGAAAGTTTTCCGCCGCTGATCATCACTATGATTAATCTTTGTCTTGAGCATGGTAACTCATCATTATCTGCATTTGGTTATGGTCTTTATGGCTTGCTGCTGTCTGGAACAGGTAGGGTCGAGGAGGGATATCACGCTGGAAAAATTGCCTTAGAACTGCTCGAAATGTTCAACACCAGAGAACTGACTGCAAAAATTTATAACTTATTCAACTCTAATATTAGAACCTGGAAAGAACATGCAAAAAATAGCATTGCTCCCTTGCAAGAAGCGGTACAAGTTGGGCTAGATACCGGAGATATTGAATGGGGTGGTTATGCGGCTGCTAACCTCTGTAGCTATCTGTTTTTTTGTGAAGAGAACCTGGCCGCAGCTGTTCAACAGCAGGCAATCTACGTTGACCTCTCCATCAAACTTCAACAAGAGATCCCAACTTACTTTACTCAAGTATGGAGACAGCTAGGGTTAAATTTGCGCGGATTTGCAAAAGACCGATGTCACTTAATTGGTGAGAGCTTTAATGAAGCGGATATGCTACCGCGTTTAATTGCAGCAAAAACGGGCACCGTTCTATACATTTTTTATGTTGCTAAGACCATTCTGCTGTATCACTTCGGCGAGTATGACCAAGCGCTAAAACAGGCACACTTGGCACAACAGCAAGCAGGTGCAGCCTTTGGGTTTATGCAGGTGGCAGTTCTCAACTTTTACCATTCCCTGGCACTTTTGGCGGATTATTTGGAAGTTCAGCCTAATTACCAAGAAACTTATCTACAACAGGTTGAGGCAAACCAGAAACAGATGCAGTTCTGGGCACACCACGCCCCGATGAACTATTTGCACAAGTGGTACTTGGTAGAAGCAGAACGGTATCGGGTGTTGGGTCAGGTGGTGGAAGCAATGGATGCCTACGATCGCGCCATTACCCTGGCAAGAGAAAATGAATACCTCCAAGAAGAGGCGCTAGCAAACGAACTAGCAGCAAAGTTTTATCTGGCAAACAACCGGATAACGATCGCCAAAGCCTATCTGCAAGAGGCGAGATATGGTTATTTAAGGTGGGGGGCAACCGCTAAAGTCGAGGAGATAGACAAGCACTATCCCCAATTGCTAGAGATACGCTCAGAAAGAACCGAAAAACGTAAAGTTGACACTACAGAATCGGCTGCAACTAAGTTAGAAATACTGGATTTAGAAACGGTGTTGAAAGCCTCCCAAGCGATCGCTAGTGAAATTCTGTTAGATAAACTCCTGGCAAAACTGATGACCATCCTGATTGAAAATGCTGGGGCGCAAACGGGTTATCTGGTTTTGCCAACACAAGACGAATGGCGAGTTGAAGCGATGGGGTCGATTGGCAATGAGACAGTAGCCGTTTTGCAATCAATTCCCCTGGAATCGAGATCAGCAGATAGCACTCCTTACTTGCCAACTGCCCTGATTAATTACGTGGTTCGCACCCAAGAAAGTGTTATTCTCGACAATGCTGCTCAATTGGGCAACTTTCAATCTGAACCCTGGATTGTACAGCACCAATCGAAATCAATTCTTTGTGCGCCTCTTTTGAACCAGGGAAAACTAACTGGAATTGTCCTTTTAGAAAATAATCTCACCACCAGCGCCTTTACCCCAGAGCGAATTGAAATCTTCAGTTTACTTTCTACTCAAGCAGCCATTTCCATTGACAATGCCCGTCTGTTGAAGCAGCAGGCAGAACTGAATGAATCCTTACGGGCTGAAATTACTGAACGCCAACGGGCAGAGAAAGACCGCGATCGCCTAATTACCATCCTGGAAGCCTCTACTGACTATATTGGCATGGCTGATCCCCAAGGCAATATTCTCTGGAATAACACTCAAGCCAACAAACTAGCAGAAAAGCCTTTAAATAAAGATTCTGCCTTTAGTATCCCCAATTATCATCCTCAGTGGGCATTAGAACTGGTTCAAAATGAAGGAATTCCAACGGCAGTTCGAGATGGCACTTGGGTTGGTGAAACGGCTTTAATAGACAGAGATGGCAGGGAATTCCCAGTTTCCCAATTGATCATTGCTCACAAAGCATCAGATGGCAGCCT
This sequence comes from Nostoc sp. DedQUE12b, assembly GCF_034530835.1. Lineage (NCBI taxonomy): Bacteria > Bacillati > Cyanobacteriota > Cyanophyceae > Nostocales > Nostocaceae > Nostoc > Nostoc sp. DedQUE12b. Next base: position 53,519 of record NZ_JAVRCI010000045.1, read on the forward strand.
AGAATATCTTTCTAGCGTCACGCGGGATATCAGCGCCCTCAAAGCAGCTGAGGCAGAAGTCCGCCAACTGAATACTGAATTGGAAGAACGAGTCATCCAGCGAACTGCCGAATTGCAAGCTGCTAACAAAGCGTTGGAAGCTTTTTCTTACTCTGTTTCTCATGATTTACGGGCACCGCTACGGGCGATCGTTGGTTTTTCGAGAATGATCCAAGAAGACTACGGTGAACAACTCGATGCGGAAGGCAATCGTTACCTAAAAGTTGTGCGGGAGAATGCCAAACGCATGGGTGAGTTGATCGATGATCTGTTGAACCTATCCCGCCTAGATCGTAAGGAAATGTATCTACAGCCCGTCTTGCCAAATGAGATAATTCAACAGGTGCTGAGTGATTTAGCCTCAGATTTGAAGGGTCGTCAGATTGAGTTTGCGATCGCTGATTTACCTATATGTCAGGCTGATCCTTCACTACTCAAACAAGTCTGGATAAATCTGTTATCAAATGCGATCAAGTACACCCGCTATAAATCTTCTGCTTACATTGAAGTGGGCTATGAGGTTATGGATGGGGAAGGAGTGTATTTTATCAAAGATAATGGAGCCGGATTTAATATGCGATATGCCGATAATCTGTTTGGGGTATTTCAACGTCTGCACCGCGAACAAGATTTTGCAGGTACGGGGATCGGACTAGCGATCGTGCAACGCATTATTCAACGCCACAGTGGGCGTATCTGGGCCGAAGCAGCGGTTGCTCAAGGCGCGACCTTTTACTTCACCGTTCCCAACAAAATAAGCCATGACTGACCAACCCATTGATCAGCCCACTGAACCATTTTCTCAGCAACCAACTTTCATTGTATTAGTTGAAGATAATCCTACTGATGCCGAGTTAACTATTCGGGCATTGCGTCGCGGCAGAATCAGCAATCAGATTCAACTGCTCGAAGATGGGGCCGAAGCCCTTGATTTTCTCTTTTGTCAGGGAAATTATGCCCACCGTAGCATGACGAATCAACCCAAAGTCATTTTGCTGGATTTGAAACTGCCAAGGATAAGTGGATTAGAAGTTTTACGGCAACTCAAGTCTGATCCACGCACACAAATGATTCCGGTTGTGGTGCTGACTTCTTCTGCTGAAGATCAGGATATGATTGAGAGTTACCAACTTGGGGTGAATAGTTACATCGTCAAACCTGTTGATTTTGAACAATTCAACGAAGCAGTCAAACAGCTTGGTTTTTATTGGGTCTTGTTTAACCAATCGCCATTATTGTAATAATTAACCTGAGTTCGGGATAAGGAAAAGGACAAGGTTTAACTTAAGTGTAATCGTGCTGGGATTAACAGCAGTAATTTCTGAGTAACGGGCAAAATCACTAATATTAAACGTAAGGATATGGGTCAGCCCATGCACTAGCATAGCCGCTGTCAAGCGTGCATCGTGGACATTAACCCCTTTTATCTGATACTGCATAACAAGCCGCTCCCATTCGTCGTAAATGCTTGCGGTATCTGTCAGAAAAGTAAAGAAAGCTTTCAACCGGATGATTTCTTCTCCAGCTTCAGAGGCAGTGTGACCCAGCCCATTTTTATTAGCTGGACGGGTATACACGTTCCAAAACTCAATGAGATTCTGTGGTACGATGCAGAGGATTTCCCCCTGATGACGCAGCAAGGAAATTGCATTGATTGCATCGTTGTACATTGGGTGGTTAGAGTCTGCGCTCCGCAGCAGGACATTGGTATCGAGCAGATAAGCCACTAGAGCCTCTCGTCCTCATACATACTTTCCCGGCTTACCGCATAGTCCGAAAGGGGAGGTGCATCATGGCGGTGACTTGCTGCCCATTCCCGGAAAGCTGTTACCCACTCTGATGCTGTTGCAGTTTCATGGAAGGGACGTTCTGACTGTTTTACCAGTTGCCGCAACAGGGTATCTATATATGGTTTAACCTGCTCTGGAGAAATATTGGTGATGCTTGCCAATAACCGAACTATATTTTCTAACTCGTCTTGATGTTGTTCTTGCAAGTTTTGTAGGTGCTGATAAATCAAGGTTTTCTGAGCATCGCCTTCATCGGTATCTGGATTCATAAGTGTCCTACCGTTGTATGCGCTATTTTCATTATGGGAGGTTTTAAGCCTTTATCAACAAGTATGTAATTACAAATTACGTAGCTTGCTTCTCATGCCTTGGCGAGTATTACGAATTACGAATTATATTAGAATCCTTCAGCACTGCTACAAATTTTTCAATATGTGCTGCTTCATGAGTTGCCATTAAAGATATTCTGATCCGACTTGTGGGTACTGTGGGAGGGCGAATTGCTGGGGCAAAAATGCCAGCATCTCTTAGCTGTTTTCCAGCTTTGAGTGCATCTGTGGCATTAGGCAATTGAAAACATAATATAGGTGACTCAGAAGGCAGCAATTTTAAGTTAGGTAGCTGTTGTTGCAGTAAATTTTTTAAGTAATGTACATTTTGCCACAATTGGGCACGGCGTTGCGGTTCTTGTTGCACTATCTTAATCGCTGCTAAGGCTGCTGCTGTATCAGCAGGTGAAAGCCCAGTGGTGTAAATCCAAGTGGGTGCGCGGTTGCGTAAAAAGTCAATTAAGGCGCTACTTCCTGCCACATAGCCGCCTAAACTACCCAAAGCTTTACTTAAGGTGCCAACTTGAATTAACTGCTTTCCTGTACACCCAAAATGTTCGACACACCCAGCGCCAGTTTTTCCTAGTACCCCAGTGGCATGAGCTTCATCAACCAGCAGCATACAACTAAATTCATCAGCGAGATCCAATAGTGCAGGTAACGGACATAAATCACCATCCATGCTGAAGACAGTATCAGTAAGAATCAAACAGCGTCGGTAATTTTGCCGCTGCTGGTTCAACTGAGTTTTTAATACTGCCATATCACAGTGTGGATATTTCACAACTGCTGCACCACTGAGAATCGCTCCATTTTTTAGACTGGAATGATTGTACTGGTCAGAGAATATTAAATCGCGCTTGCCCACAAGGGCGGTAATTGCACCCAAATTTGCTAAATACCCGGAACTAAATACCAAGGCATCTTCTGTGTGTTTGGTAGATGCGATCGCCTCCTCTAACTCCCTGTGTAACTCTCGATGCCCACTGAGTAATCTAGAACCAGTGCTTCCAGTCCCAAATTCTGCGATCGCAGCCGTTGCCGCTGCCATCAAACGCTCATCTCCAGCCAATCCCAAATAGTCATTGCTGGCAAAATTAATGACCTCTTGCCCAGCTAAAACCACCGTTGCACCCGGACGACCGTGGATTGTTTGTACCGAACGATACCAGTCCGCCCGATGAATTGTTGCTAAGGACTGTTCTAGCCAGGCATAAGGGTCAGTCATTGGGGTAGGGGGCAGGGGGGCAGGGGAGCAGGGGAGCAGCACTTCGGCTGCGCAGTTCGACTGCGCTCACTGTAAACTCAGTGACCGGGGAGCAGGGGAGAATAAGAAATAACTAATGACAAAGGACAAAGGACAAATGACAATTAAACTTGTTCGCTACTGAGATGAGCGATCGCTTGTTTAATCCAATCTTCGACATAGGCATCTTTGGGTAGTCCGATATCTTCACTTACCACATGCAGGGCGTGACTGACCTCATGGGCAGTATATCCCAAGGCGAAGAGGGTCATTTGCACCTCTTCGAGAATTCCTGGTGCTGGCCCGCCTGTGGCGACGAAGAACCCGGCTGATTTGCGCCACTCGACTAATTTGCTTTTCAGTTCCAAACAGATGCGTTCTGCGATTTTTTTGCCCACTCCTGGAGCCTGAATGAGGATTTGTGTATTGCCAGCGATGATTGCTTGGACTAAATCTGGTAGTTCCAGAGTGTCTAGGAGGGCGATCGCTAAGGCTGCACCAATACCTGTGACAGTCAGCAAGTGGCGAAATAAATCGCGTTCGGCTGGTGAAGCAAAGCCATATAGAAAAGGCACTTCTTCACGAATTTGCAAATGGGTAAAAATTTGCGCCACTCCTCCTGACTCTGGTAACTGATTGGCTAGCCGTTGGGGAACTTGCAAATCATACCCCAAGCCATTCACTTCCAGAGTCAGAATTACGCGATTAGCGCCAATTGTTTGGATACCAGCGACTATACCTTTTAAATAACTAATCATTACAAGAGACCAAAATAATTTAAGCCTTCAATAATTCCACCTGCACAAAAACCTTTTGCCAGGTAGTGGTGGTCAGCGGGATACTCATTGTGCCATTGGAGTAACTCTTTGCGGGCATTCCCCACAATGATTCCCCGTTCGTTGCCTACAGCAAATAAAGCAATATCATTACCCGAATCACCACAGACAACTGTTTGTTCTGCTGCAAATTTCCACTTCTGGCGTAAAAACTGCATTGCTTGACCTTTATCGCTGGTCAGGGGTACAATGTCAAGGTCTATTCCGCTACTGTAGATTAACTTTACATTTAATTTA
>NZ_JAVRCI010000046.1:0-56508 GCF_034530835.1 Nostoc sp. DedQUE12b
GCGGCGGGAATGCCTTCTAAACCAGGCTTGTATTCGCACACCATCATGGCAACACCATTTGCTTTGTGAAATATCTGATCAAGCTAACTTACCAGAAATTTATTATCGCCATAACAGTAGCCGTTCTAACAACAATCGAAAATGTTGAAAAACTGTTATAGCAGGTACTTGGGTGGTGTCAACCAAAACATCTGACTCCGACCCAAAGGAGAACCAGTTTCTGGTAGTTTTATCCCAATCATACCTGCTTTTTTCAAGACTAAACTTTCTTTGACTTCTCCCCACAGGAGAATTTCTGCCCAATTGGTTAAATCAGGTTCGTGTCCAACCAGCGCCAGTTGGGTATTTTGGGAAAAATTTCTTGGCTCTAACCAGTCTTTTAGCCAACTAGAAATTTGACCATCATGGGCGAGGTGGCTAGATTCCTCTAACTGGGAGCTTAATTTTTCTGCTATCAGGATTTCAGCAGTTTGGCGGGCCCGCACTAAGGGACTGGTGAGAATTAAATCAAAGTTTAAACCTAATTTAACAAGTTTTTGGGCAACTTTCTCAGTTTTTTGCCTTCCTTCCTTGGTTAGGCTGCGCTCCTCATCTTTGATGCCTAATCCCTTGTCTTCGGCGATGCCATGACGAATTAAGTAAAGTTCCATACTTTGAATTTTGTTCGCGTACTGGGTCGTAACCCGTACTTAGTTAGGAGTTACGTTTGATGTTAATGAATCCATCCTAACTTTAATCATGATTACGTATTCGTTGATCTGCTATCTGCCCGATGCAACGTAGTCTAAAGTTTTATGGATATGGCAATAGGTTTAAACCTTGAATAAATCTGTAATCCCGTTGGTTTTTTGTGATAAACGGGTAATTCACCACTATTGCTGTAGCTGCAATCAGACTATCAGGAATAAGCAAGCCATGACTTAGCCGATAAGACCGCAATAAATCAACTGCTGTGTCAGATACAGTCTGGTCAATCTTAATGATGTAAAACTGCTTGAGGAAATTTTATAGTGCTTGTAGTTCTGCTTTGTTACGACAACCAACCATTAGTTCCATTTGTGTGATTATGCTAATTGCCAAGCCAGAACTCGCTTTCAGATTTTGCAAACACTTTACTGCTTCGAGAACACCCCTACCTGCATCAATTAGAATATCAGTATCAACGATAGTTGAGTTAGTCATGTAGTAACTTTGACCACTCATTTTGTCTAACATCACGTACCCAAGCAGTACTATCAGTTAAATCTTGGCGATCGCTCCACATCCCAATAAAGCTATCATTTATCAAGTCAATATCTGGCGACTGAGAGGCAGATTCAACTACTGCATATCTTTGTCGCAAAAAAGCAATAAAGTCGATTACTTGACGCTGTGCTTCCGCAGGAAGGGATAAAAACTCATTGAACAATTCTTGCTGTGTCATTCTTATGTCTCTCAAAAAGCAGAACTGATACAGATTTTAACGCTATGTCTCAGCTATTCACTCAGATAGCGCTAAAATATCGAGCAACACATTGCTGTCAAACAACACGCGCTTCAACTGTATTTTTAATCTAAATAATCAACATAAGTTTCTATCGGATTTTCTTCTCCTAGCTGGATTACACCTATTAAACTCTGAGCCCAAGGGTCAAGGTCGGTCAAAGGTTCTAAGGTGGAATTGAGAGGAATAGACGATAGAGTTTCTTGTTGAATTGATGCTAGAACAGACTGAACTAAATGCCAACGTTCTTTAATTGGTACTTACACTACTTGTTTTTGTAGTTCTAGTAATGTTAAAAGTTTCGATAACTCTTGCTGAGTCATCTTTGATACCTATTAGAAAAATGAAGATGGTTTTGAATTATTAAATAGTAGAACACCATTTACACTGATCAAACCTCTGTTTCAAATACTCCTGCTTGGGATGGTACATTTTATCTTCTGGAACTCGTAACTTTATCCCCTTAATTGTTCGATACTCAGTGGTTTGAAGAATAGGGGAAATATGCACCGAAATTTCTGATTTTATCAAGCCAGGAAGTTCACTATTTTTAATGATTCCTTTCCCACTGTAATATTCTGCTTCACCGTTGCAAAGAAAAATTATAGTTTCCATCAAAAATAAAATTGGCTAATCATGATTACCATGGTAATAGCCATTTATCATACTAGATAGAAGCCGTATATTTACTCAATTTATAGTATGCGTAGCGGTCGTTATAGGGTAATTAAGCTTACGATTATTGGCCAGCGTTAGGATAAAAGTCTAAGTCTAAAATCTCATCAACAGAAAACGCACAAGCGATCGCAAAGCTATCCTCTGATAAACTTGTTTCCACCATTGCCTCTCGCCGCGCTCTTTGATAGTTAGTATTTATCCACTCGGTATCATTTAAAAAACTCCGCAAGCTAGGACTCTCTTGCAGCAATTCATCTATATTCAGTCGCTCACGGGTAATGGTCACTTGCCAACTGTGACTACGACGTTCTGGTTGATACTTCCACTTCAACAAATGCGATAAGACTAACCGCAACGCACTTTGCAACGCCCGTTGTTGACTCTTACCCAAGTCCACCACTTCCTCAATTAAGTGTTCTAAATCCAGCGTGTCCCAGTGCTGCGATCGCAAAAGCTCTGCTGTCTGCTCTACCCACGCATAAAAATCTTGCTCATACAGAGTTTGTAACATTTGCAATTCTATAGAGTTCATGGCGTTCCTTCTTCACAAATAAAATAGGTAGGTGCGATTTAATTTTATTTCTGCCTACCTACTTAACATTAGTCACGAACTACATCCTCAATTAGTTCAGCCTATGTGAAAAGACTAAAATTCCCAACTTTTGAGGAAAGTCGGGAATTTTGTTTATGAGGAATGACTTAGGGATATTATCTGACCAAACACTTTGACTGCTGCACGAGTTAGGAGTTCGCCCCATCTCCTTTATCTCCCTCTATTCTGATTGAATCGGGTTGTCTCTAGGATTCACTAACCTCAGCAGTTTTTGCTTAATTTGAGCGTCGAATACTTCCCATTTCATTTTCGCATAAGCAGAATTTTCGTTGCTGCCAGATAAGAAGCCCATCGGGATTTCAAAGCCGCCTGCGCTTGTCCTTCCACCGCCGAAAAAGCGCCCTGCACTATCTTGTCCAAAGGCTTCTTTGATGAATTCATCGGGGTCAAGGGTCAGTTTGCTGGTTCTCAGGGAGCCAATGACTATTTCTAGTTCTTCGTCTTCATCGTGAACAATGCCGTAAACTACGGCGGTGTGGACGTTTTCTTCGGTGACAAGAAAATCAGCCGCTTGGGGGATGGCGTCACGGTCTTCGTAGCGTAAGTAACCAACACCTGCAATGGAAAAGTTATTTTGGACAATGCGATTTTTTAGCGATCGCTCGATTACATCCATTACCCGCTTGGAACGGTTCGCCTGTAAAATAGCGTTTAGCAATTGGGCATCATAAAATCGGCTTAAATACGCCGCTGCCATAAAGTCTTCTTCTTGTGCTTGCATTAACCGATTTGTATCCGATCGCAAGCCATGCATCAAGGCAGTAGCGCATTTGACGTGTTGATTTATGCTGCTATCTAATGCTAATAATCCCGTTTGGAGGTATTGAGTAAAAATTGTTGCTGTCGCTCTTACATAAGGACGGATATCCTCAAACTCTGAGTGCAGATCGCCTTGGATGCTGTGATGGTCGATGAGTACCACTAAAGGAATTCCAGCCTGCTGCACCGCTGACAGTAGTTGCGAAGTGGTTCCCTGGTTGTCAATTAATACAAAACCTTGATAACATGATAAATCTTTGGTTTTCAAGGTTTGCGTTGTCCAGCGTTGGATTGGTAAATTAGTCAGTCTTACCAAGGCAATATTTTCTTGATGGCTCAATGCACCAGCATAAATGATTTCACATTTGATATCATATTGCTGGGCAATTAACTGATAAGCCCAAGCACAAGAAAGGGCATCAGGATCAGGAAAATCTTGCAGAATTACCAGCTGGCGATCATGTCGGTGTGCCAAAAGGGTTTTTTGCAGTTCTTCTGACTTTTGTTGTGCCAGAGAATTACCACGCTGACTGAGATATATAGCCCCATCGCTTACCGATGGCGGTAATGACGGGCTTTTAAATGCAACTTCCACTGGCGCTTTCTCGATTTCAGGTTCCTCTGGGTTTGGCTCTGTGGTCAACGACAAACTCTCAAACTGAGTAACGGGAGAATTAAAATACATAGGGAACTTTTTTAAAGTGTGAGGCTCCTTTAATTCAGAAATACTACGAGCAGCAATTCACTGAATTTAGCCACATTAATTACGATCTTCGCAAAAATCTCAAGACATTGCACTATACATCTAAGTATATTTCTTGTCAGTAACAGCGCTTAACAATCAACTAACTTTCACTAAAGGGGATACAGCAAGGAAGTTTAAGATATCGGGCTGTATCTAGCAGGATAAATATGTTTTAGGAGTTTTGTTCTCTTTCGTGAATTGAATTAACCGGATTTTTATCTAACTTAGGGTATACTTTCTATCTTATACTTTGGAATTAGTCCTTGATATTTGAAATATTCTTATGCTTAATATTCTCATTATTGTGACTATTGAGCAATTAACAATTATTTTTCATGAACAACGCGTGTTTACTATCCCCTTTGAAAATTTTGAAAATTTAGAGTAAAGTCCAATAGAAAAGGGCAAAATACAGGGGGAGTAAAGAGCAAAAGGGAAACTCTATATACATACAACAAATTTAAAAGCTTGATAGTTGATCAATTGCCTTCGTTGCAAGCCATATAGCCGCCAATTTTTTAACACTCCATAACTAAAGTTATTGGCTATTTCCCCAAGAAAGAGGGTATTTCTGCTTTCTCCTTTGCTCCTCTGATATTTGGCTCAAAGACCTATAACATACTTTTGCCACTCTGTATGCAGTCCACTCTTAAGATGTTTGCTGACCTCGAAATAGAGACTGCTATAAGGTTGGCGCGGGGGATGACGCAAAGGCATGTGAGCTTCGTGGGGAGTCCGACTGCCTTTTTTGACATTGCAACGGACACAAGCGGTAACAATATTCTCCCAAGTATCGCCTCCGCCGCGCGATCGCGGTATTACATGGTCTAGTGTCAATTCATCCCCTGTGTAACCACAGTATTGACAGGCATGACCATCACGGTGCAATATATTTCGGCGAGTTAAAGGGATTTCTTTATAAGGAACGCGTACATAATGACGCAACCGGATCACGGTCGGCAACGGGAAATCCGTGTACAGAAATTTACCGTTGTGTTCCACGCGTTCTGCTTTGCCCTTGATTAAAAGAACTACAGCACGACGCCAACTCGTTATATTGAGAGGTTCGTAAGAGGCGTTTAAGACTAAAACCTTCCCCATTATTTGCGCTCAGGGTATGAGTTTTACAATATATTAACACAAATACACCCTGCTAGGGAGATGAGAAGAAATTATACTTTCGGAAGAATTGGGAAATTAAGTTATGAGTAAAAAGTTAGGAGTGAGGAGTTAGAAGTTGAAAGTAAAATTTATTACTTCTTACTTAGACTGACGAAATCATGCAACGTTTTGTAGAGAAGAACGGAGTGAAAAGTCGATCCATAAGATTTACTTCTCACTCATAACTCTTAACTTTTACTTTAGCGCCGCAACATCTTGTATCATTTCCAATCTGAAGGTTAAACTTCCTATTTAATCTGATCTCGCTTTTAGGAGCGTGTATAGATAGATAACTTGCAAGTTTAGCCGTGGCGGGATAGGAGTCAGTACAAATGTTAAGTCGCAAACAAATCCCAGGTGTAGTTCCCAATCAGCAGTGCGATACTTACGCGTGGTTTTCGCAACGAACTTGGGTAGAAATTGATTTAGAGGCGTTGTCGTACAATGTAAAGCAATTGGTGCAGTTTTTATCGCCGCGTACTCAGTTGATGGCAGTAGTAAAAGCTGATGCCTATGGACATGGAGCAGTAACAGTCGCCCAAATTGCCATCCAATCGGGAGCTAGTTGGCTGGGAGTGGCTACAGTTCCAGAAGCTATTCAATTGCGAGAAGGCGGGATTCAAGCGCCCATTTTGATTTTAGGGGCAACTCATACACTAGAGCAGATTCACGCGATCGCCCAATGGAAACTTCAGCCCACGCTTTGTAGCCCTAAACAAGCTTTAGTATTTTCTGATACTCTGGAATCGATGAATCACGGTTCTCCAGTGCCCGTACACATTAAATTAGACACAGGAATGTCGAGGTTGGGAACTGATTGGCGGCAAGCTGGTGAATTTGTGCAATTAGTGCAGCGCTTACCACATCTTGATATTGCCAGTATTTATTCGCATTTGGCGACAGCAGACGATCCTGATACCACGGCAATGGAAGAACAGCATAAACGATTTGAGGATGCGATCGCTCAAATCAAAGCAATAGGAATTGAAGTACCTTGCCTGCATTTGGCAAACTCAGCCGCCGCACTCACAAATCCAGCATTGCACTACGATATGGTGCGTGTAGGTTTAGCTGTTTACGGACTCTATCCAGCAACCCATTTACAAAATGCGATCGATCTCAAGCCTGTTTTACAACTTAAGGCACGAGTCACCCAAGTTAAAACAATTGCCGCAGGAACAGCTGTTAGCTATGGGCATAAATTTATTGCCCCACGTGAACTTCGCCTCGCTGTCGTGGGAATTGGCTATGCTGACGGTGTTCCTCGCAGCCTTTCCAACAAAATGCAGGCCTTAATTCGCGGTCAGCGGGTGTCGCAAATTGGGACAATTACAATGGATCAGTTGATGCTGGATGTGAGTGCCATACCCAATATCCAAGAAGGAGAAGTAGTCACCTTACTAGGAGAACAGGGAAAAGAACAAATTTCAGCAGACGACTGGGCAAAACAATTAAACACTATTTCGTGGGAAATTCTCTGTGGATTCAAGCATCGTCTGCCTCGTGTTGCAGTTATGTAATTGGGCATGGAGAAGAGGCAGAGGGGTAGGGAGCAGAGAGGAAAGAGGTAATTTTTTATTCTCCCCTTTGCTTCCAGCAAGAACTGCTTCTTTATCTACTCCCGTCTCCCCTGCTTCTTCCTCATTCCCTATTTCCAAAAATAATTTCTTATGATATGATAATAAACTGATGATGCGGATGTGGCGAAATTGGCAGACGCGCTAGATTTAGGTTCTAGTTCCGAAAGGAGTGAAGGTTCAAGTCCTTTCATCCGCACTTTTAATAAATTGAATTGCCTTATCTAGGCTGGTACTTATACTTGAGTTAAAACTTCAAGGATAGTTGGCAGCCTATTTAAATATCGTTTAAATAAAAATATGTTTCGCCAGCATAGCTTCAGATATAAGAGGATATTTGAAAAATTATTTGTGGTGTGCTGCGCCTGTGAACAAGGCAGGGAAAGACTTTTAGCTTAATAGTCTGTTTTCCAGATGATAGTAAATGTGCGAAAGTGCATAAGTCCTAGTGGATTTAATAACCTACAATTTTCGTAGGTAGGATGTGTCGGGGACATAACGTATCATTCCGAGTCCTTTCAGTACCCTACTCTCGGCGGTAAAACACTTTGCAAAAAATAAGTTTTGCATTCTGTTTGATCTAGGTTCTTAAATGCAAATAACAAAAAATACATTTATAGCTTTCAATAAATAAGTATTGTTACTGTGGTCAATTTGAAGTTACTCAATGCAAAGTGGCTTCATTCAGTGCTTACTTGTTTAAAAACTAAGTTTTACTTAAGTGTAAATACATAAATCAAAAGATATTACATCAATAAAATCAGTATTATTCCTGTGGTCAGATTAGGGTTACTCAATGGAAAGTGGCTTCATCTAGTCTTGACATTTTTATGTCTTATTTCTCGAAAGATGTTGATAAATCTCAGTAACACTAAGTAGATTAATTACGATTTACGAATTTACTAAGATTTGCTCGTCTGAAAATAACGCTACTCTCGTTGAGTTCCACCACAAATCTAGATGTAAACAGATGTACTTTAAAATCCGAAAGTTTAATGCTTTTTACTTGATTTTAATTGTGGAATAACTTTACACGAATTTAGCTTACACGTATCGAATTTTAGCTGAAGTAAAAGCAAAATGAGCACAACTCCTATAGGTAGCTACAGGTTGTTCCAGAAACTACATCCGCTATCTCTGTTGGCACAATTAACAAGTCGGCGTGCTACGGGTTGCTTAAGCGTATTTACCGGGATAGTTTCTTGGTCAATCTATCTAGAGGACGGTAAACTTACTTATGCCTCCTATTCAGATAAACTATTTGAGCGCCTTGACAGTCACTTACGGCGTTTGAGCCAGCAAATTCCTGCTCTCAACAGTGCCACTCGTGTACAGATGCGGCTGATGTTTGAGACTAAAAATGAACATCAATCAATACCAAATGCAGATTACCAAGCTATTTGTTGGTTAGTAAATCAGGACTATATTACCTCTGTGCAAGCAGGAAGCCTGATAGACGAATTGGCAAAAGAAGTAATGGAATCATTTCTGTGTTTAAAAGAAGGTAGCTATGAATTCAGTCCAGAAAGCTCTTTGGATGAACTACCAAAGTTCTGTCACCTGGATTTACGGTTGCTTGTTGAACACTGTCAAAAACAGTTACGAAATCGGCAAAACATTCAGTCATCAATTCCGGCTGGTGGGAGTTCCCAAGTGTTATCTGTAACACAAACATCTCAAGTTCAGCCGCAACTGCAAATAAAAATTGGGCAAAAATTGCCAATCCCGATCAATTTTGATCTTCCTGAGAATAATAAAACTACTCAGCCAATTGTTGGCAAAAAACTATATACAATTGCCTGCATTGATGATAGCCAAACTGTTCTAAATTCCATTAAGCACTTTTTGGATGAAAACACATTTTCAGTTGTGATGATCAACGATCCGGTAAAAGCTTTAATGCAAATTTTACGGAGTAAGCCCGATCTGATTTTGCTAGATGTTGAAATGCCAAGTTTAGATGGCTATGAACTATGTTCATTATTACGTAAACATTCAGCTTTTAAAAATATACCGATCATTATGGTAACTGGTAGAACAGGATTTATCGACAGAGCAAAGGCTAAAATGGTCAGATCGTCAGGATATTTGACCAAGCCTTTTACACAATCAGAATTGCTAAAAATGGTTTTTAAGCATCTTGGTTGATTGAAATAAGGCAAATAAAAATAACAAAATATGTTTAATTTATTTTTTTAGGAGATTTGATAGTGAGCCTGACTTTGCTTGGCACAATTTTGATTGTAGAAGATTCTCCCAGCGAATTGGAATTAATGAGCCATTATCTCAAAGAGAGTGGTTACAACGTAATTAAAGCAAGTGGTGCAAAAGAGGGTTTAGAAAAAGCTGTGTTAGAAAAACCAGATGCGATCGTTACTGATGTAGTAATGCCAGAAATGAGTGGATTTGAATTGTGTCGTTCTCTGAGAAGAAATCCAATTACTGCAAAAGTGCCGATTGTAGTTTGTAGTTCTAAAAATCAAGAAATTGACCGTTTGTGGGCAATGAGACAAGGTGCAGATGCCTATATAACTAAACCTTACACCCGCGAACATCTTCTACGTACTATTAAATCAGTGGTAATTTGAATCAATGACTAGTACAAACATTACTCTTTCTTCAAAACCAATCCCGAATAATTTAGCAGATAGTTATCTAAAGTTTCAGCTAAATCAACAAACTACTGCTGTTTTATCAATGAGGCATACGCAAGAAGCAATTCTTGTGCCTGTTGAATCTATTACGTCAATACCGAATATGCCATCCTGCATATTAGGATTAATGAATTGGCGGAGTCGGATAATTTGGGTAGTTGATTTACCAAGAATGCTCAATTTAGAATCTCTAGATTATCGACTGCGACAATACAATGTGATCGTTATCCAAGTGGAATCATTGGTGTTGGGATTAGTTGTACAAGAAATAAAAGGTACAACCAAGTTCATAGTTGATGATATTCATTCTCCTATAGGACAAGTGACATCCAGTTTAGTTCCTTATTTATGTGGGTGCGTTGTGCAACAAGAAGAAATATTACTGGTATTAGATGCACAGGCAATTGTCCAGTCTTCTATTCTCCGTAGTGATTAGGGTGTACTACTAAAAAAAGCTTTTTAGTGTTCTTATTCACATATTTAGGAGAAATGATTTTATGTTTAATAAAACAAACACGAATCAAGGTAATAGCGTTCAAAATCGAGCATCACTGATTTCATCTCAAAAAGCTATTGGAACTGTAGTAAAGCTACCAAATAAGCTAAATAATAAAAGTGTGAATAATTCTTCTTTGAATCAGGGTATTGCCTATTTTACAAGGCTGGGATTAGTTAAGAAAGCGACTATTTTAGCGATCGCAATCGGTACAATACCAGTTTTGGGCATCGGTGCGATCGCTTTTGGTTTTGCTAATAAATCTATTACTAAGCAAATTACTCAATCTCAACAAGCCGAAGCCACTGGTTTGAGTGATAAAGTTAACCGCTTTATGCTGGGGCGCTACGGAGATATTCAGGTAATATCAAACTTGCTATTTTTGACAAATTCTCAAGCTAGTATTAGTACTCAAGAAAAACAAGCAGTTTTAGATCGGGTTGTCGAAGCCTACAAAGCCTATGACGGTATTGCTGTTTTCGATCGCCAAGGTAACTTGATTGTCCAGTCTACAGGCGAACCCCTGGAAAATCCAAAAGACCGCACCTATTTTCAAGACGCTTTACAAAAAGATACTCCTGTCATCAGCAAACCGGAAGCAGCAAATACTGGTGTCGTGAGTATTTATCTAGCTGCACCTGTGAAAGAGACAAGAACGGGACAAACTATTGGCGTGGTACAAGCACGTATGCCCGTAAAATCTTTAGAGGAAGTTATCAAAAACTACGTAGCCAACGGACAACAATACCATTTGCTTGATGCTTCAGGAACAGTTTTCTTGAGTCCCCAAAAGGAATTATTGGGGAAAGAGGCAAAGGGAGAGTATTCTAATTTACCTAAGCTGCTAGCAGCTAGAAAGGCAAATAGTTTTATAGAAGTTCCCAAAACTCACAAAAAACAAGAACTAGTCAGCTATGTACCAGCTAGTACGATAGATGGCTTACCTAATTTAAACTGGCAGGTACTTTTAGCTACAGACACCGCAACTGTATTTGAGCCGCAAAGACAATTGTTGTGGATTATAGCCATCGGTACAGCAGGGACAGCCTTGATTGTGGGTGCGATCGCATCTCGGTTAGCTAGACTGACTACACAGCCAATTCTCAATGCCAGTGCGGCATTAGCAAAGTTAGGTCAAGGTAAATTTAATACCCGTCTGGAAATTGAAAGAGAAGACGAATTAGGGATATTGAGTGCAAATATCAACCTAATGGCTGAACAATTGCAGGTCTTAGTTAAAGAACAGCAACAGGAACTAGACGTTGAAGGGGCAAAATTACTAGCAGATATTACCCTACGGATTCGGAAAATTCTCAAAACTGAAGATATTTATCACGCCGCAGTCAAAGAAGTTCAGCGAATCCTCAAAACAGACCGGGTAATCATTTATAGTCTGAATCCAGGTACTTCGACTGGCGTTGTCGTTGCGGAATCGGTAACAGGTAATTGGCCGGAAATGCTGGGAGTGCAAATTGACGACCCTTATTTTCGAGAACATTATCTAGAAAGCGATCGCGATGGAGAAGTGCAAGCGGTTGCCAATATTCATCA
Organism: Nostoc sp. DedQUE12b; assembly: GCF_034530835.1. Classification (NCBI taxonomy): domain Bacteria; kingdom Bacillati; phylum Cyanobacteriota; class Cyanophyceae; order Nostocales; family Nostocaceae; genus Nostoc; species Nostoc sp. DedQUE12b. Next base: position 11,718 of record NZ_JAVRCI010000046.1, read on the forward strand.
AGACCAAAGCCTGAAAAATGCCGACAGTTACATCCAACTGTTGGAAAAATTTGCTGTCAAAGGTCATTTAATCGTACCGATTCTTGCCCAAGAAAAACTTTTAGGCTTATTAATTGCTCATCATTGCGAAACTCCCCGTGTTTGGCAACAGCCGGAAATTGACTTGTTTCAACAGATAGCAACTCAAGTCGGCTATGCCTTAGAACAAGCCAAGTTATTAGAAGAGATAGAAAAAGTTAGAAATGTAACTATAAGTGGGTCAGACGAAACACTGCAACAACAACTTTTACAACTACTCAATGACGTAGAAGGTGCAGCCAGAGGCGATTTGACAGTGCGTGCAGACGTAACTGCTGGAGAAATTGGTACTGTTGCCGACTTCTTCAACTCCATTGTGGAAAGCCTCCGGGATATTGTTACCCAAGTTAAACAAGCTGCCATCCATGTCAATAGTGCCATTGGCTCTAACGAAGGAGCTATCCGCCACCTAGCAGAAGAAGCGCTAACCCAAGCTGCCGAAATCAACCGCACCCTTGATGCTGTTGACCAAATGACCCAATCCATGAAAGCCGTAGCTGAAAGTGCCGAAAAAGCTGCCTTCATTGCTAACCATGCTGCTCACACTGCTACCAACAGTGGACACGCGATGGATTTGACAGTACAAAATATCCTCTCTTTGCGGGAAACTGTGGGTGAAACTGCTAAGAAAGTGAAACGCTTGGGAGAGTCTTCGCAACAAATTTCTCGCGTAGTGTCCTTAATTAACCAAATCGCGATTCAAACCAACCTGCTTGCCATTAACGCCGGCATCGAAGCAGCACGTGCGGGTGAAGAAGGTCAAGGTTTTGCTGTTGTTGCTGAAGAAGTCGGCGAACTAGCAGTCAGGAGTGCCGCCGCAACCCAAGAAATTGAACAAATTGTTGAAAATATCCAACGAGAAACCAGTGAAGTAGTGCAAGCAATGGAAATAGGCACTACCCAAGTGGTAGAAGGTACTCGAATTGTGGAGGAGGCTAAACAAAGTCTGAGTGAAATTTTGGATGTATCTTCTCAAATCGACTCCTTAGTGCAGTCGATTTCTACTGCAACTGCATCTCAGGTTGAAACATCACAAAGTGTTAGCCAATTGATGAAAGATATTGCTGCTATATCACAACGTACCAGCGATTCATCTCACCAAGTTTCCGAATCTCTGCAACAAACTGTGGATATTTCCCAGCAGTTGCAAGAGACTGTCGAGGCTTTCAAAGTTAGTTAAGTTTGTCATTTGTCATTTGTCTTTTGTCCTTTGCGATTTGCTAGTGATGAATACTTCTCTACGAGAGGCTACGCCAACGACTACGCTCAGTACAAGTGACGAATGACTTTTGTTATTTGTCTGTTGTCATTTGTCCTTTGTCCTTTTACTAATGACCAATGACCAATGACTAATGACTAATGACCAATACTTCGGCTGCGCTCAGTACAAGTGACCAATGACCAATGACTAAGGACAAAAACCATGCTACAAGACAAAGAATTAGAAATCCAGATGCAGTTTCTGGAAGAAGCGACAGATTATTTGAATACCTTAGAAGGGGTATTGCTAGAAATCGATACTAGTAACCGCATCGATTTAGATAAAATCAATGCTGCACTCCGAGCCACTCATTCTATTAAAGGTGGCGCGGGGATGATGGGATTTAAATCGCTAAGTGATTTATCTCACCGTCTGGAAGATTCCTTTAAAGTTTTAAAAACTAAAAAAAATTCTTTAGAAATTGATACTCAGCTGCAAAGTTTATTGCTATCTGGAGTTGACTGGCTGCGTCAAATTGTGGAATTGCTTGCAGAAGGGAATGTTGTCGAAGATCAGTGGTTAGCAACTTTTTGTTATCCCATCTTCGATGAGTTGCATGATCGCTTGGGCGACCCCACCCCAGAAGATGCCTCAACTATGCTATCCCCAGAGGACGGGCAAGACGTTATCCCCTTGCTGTTTGCCACAGAAGTAGAAGAGTGTTTGCAGCGTCTAGAATCTATATTGGCAGATACCGAACAAGGCGGATTGCATGAAGAAATTGCGATCCTGGCAGCGGAATTAGGCGGTTTAGGGGAAATGCTCCAGTTGCCAGCTTTTAGCAAGCTTTGTCAGTCGGTAACGCAGCATTTGGAAACTGTTAGTAGCGAACGCATTCCCGAAATTGCCCAGTTAGCATTGCAAGCATGGCGGCGATCGCAAGCTTTGGTGCTGACAAATCAATTAGATAACTTGCCTACAAAAATTGATTTGGGTAGCTCTACCCAATCCCAGCTACTATTACCAGCAGAAGTCATACCACAACTTCTACCTACAGATGTCATCGACACAGAAGTAGCGTCAACAGCTGTTTGGCAAGCAGAAATAACTCCAGAAACTTGGGTCAAAGATGAAGCAATTGCAGCCAATTTTACATTTGTAGATGCAGAAGTTGCTGATGATGTAAATTCTGTCAATGTAACTGAACACAATACAATATTTGCTAAAGAAGAGAATCCTCCAGATGCCAAATTGAGCGAAGGCAAAGGAGAGCCAGTTGCCGTTGGTAAAGAACGAGAAATTCATGAAAATAGCGTCCGAGTTCCTAGCAAACAGCTAGAGCAAATTAATGATTTATTTGGCGAACTGATTGTTCAACGAAATGGCTTAAACTCGCAATTAGAAAGATTACGCAAACTCGTTCGCAACCTCAACCAGCGAGTTCAAATTCTCGACCGCGAAAACCAGGAATTACGTATAGTTTCCGACAAAATTTCTACTCAAGCTACCTCACAGCTACAACCTGAACATGGCCACCAAGTACAAGGTACAAACACAGAATTTGATGCCTTAGAAATGGATCGCTATAACGAATTAAACCTGCGATCGCAGGAAGTTATGGAAACCATTGTTCAGGTACAGGAAGTCACAACAGATGTGCAACTCAGTGTAGATGATACAGACCATATTGCTCGTAAACTAAACAAAACATCGAAACAGTTACAAACAAAGCTAAATCACATCCGAATGCGGCCGCTGTCCGATTTAGTCGAACGTTTTCCCAGAGCTTTACGCGATTTAAATGTCGAGTATGGCAAAAATGTTCAGTTAAAAATTGAAGGTGGCAACACTTTAATTGAACGCAGCATTTTAGAAGCTTTAAACGAACCTTTAATGCACTTGTTAAGGAACGCTTTCGATCATGGTATCGAAGACTCTGCCACGCGTCGCCTTTTGGGTAAACCAGAACAAGGATTAATTGAAATTACAGCTACTCACCGCAGTAATCGCACCATCATCACCATCCGTGATGATGGTTGGGGCATTTCTTTAGAGAAAATTCGCACCCGCGCTTTAGCTATGGGATTGGATGCTTCTTTACTGGCTAATGCTAGTGATGAAGAATTATTATCACTAATTTTTGAGCCAGGTTTTACCACCTCCGAACAAGTCACAGCATTATCTGGCCGCGGTGTCGGTATGGATGTAGTTCGCAACAACCTCAAACTAATTCGAGGAGATGTGAAAGTTGATACGGAACCAGGAGTTGGTACTACCTTCACCTTATCAGTACCCTTTACACTTTCCGTTGCCCGAGTTCTGCTGGTAGAAATCAATAAAATTCTATTGGCATTTCCCACAGATGTTATTTCAGAAATATCTTTACTCCAAGACGAGCGAGTTTTTGAAATGGCTGGTAGCGAAGTTTTAAATTGGCAAGGAACCATGCTGCCGCTGATTCGCTTAACTCGTTATTTAGAGTTTAATTGCCTACGCTACGATAGCGCAGAGTTGGAAATTCCGGCAGCCATTAGTACTAACAGCGTGTTAGTAGTCAAAGGTAATAATCAGTCAGTAGCAATCCAAATAGATCGTTGCTGGGGTGAACAAGAAGTTGCGATTCGCCAAGTCGAAGGAAATATACCTTTACCTGAAGGCTTCAGCAACTGCACAATTCTCGGTGATGGTCGAGTAGTGCCACTAGTTAATGTTAATGAGTTGCTGTATTGGATTGCTACAAATAAAAAGACACCGAGAGGAACTCAATTACCATCAGCAAGGTTAAAAACACCGTTCCTGATATTTGATGAAGAGAAAATATCAGCAGCATCTATTAAGCAGAAAGGCACAATTTTAATCGTAGATGATTCGATTAATGTACGCCGCTTTTTAGCTCTGACTCTTGAAAAAGGAGGCTATCAAGTAGAGCAAGCTAAAGATGGTCAAGATGCCTTAGAAAAACTCCATAGTGGATTAAAAGTGGAAGCAGTAATTTGCGATATTGAAATGCCTCGCCTTGATGGTTATGGCTTTTTAGGTAAGGTAAATTCAGACGTTGATACAAAAAATATTCCAGTTGCTATGCTGACTTCTCGTAGCAGCAATAAACATCGGCAACTAGCTATGCAATTGGGGGCGCGGGCTTACTTTTCTAAACCTTATAACGAGCAAGAGTTATTGCAAACGCTGGAGGAGATAATTCGTAATGTTGCAGAACAGGCAGCTTCTAATTAAAAATTGTTAATTCATAATTAGGTTTTAGATATTTTCGTAGGGTGCATTAGTCTTTGGCTAACGCACCATTTGTTTTAACTTCTAATGTCTTGGCGACTGGAAGTCACAGCTACACGAGACTTTACCCGCCTGCGCGGGTTCAAAAACTAAATTATATCAGTAATCATCACCTAGCTTTTGCGTCATATTATTGGTGTGAATTGAAATAAATATACGTAAACTCAATTTGTAGTGAATTTATGGTAACTGTAACATTGACGGCTGTTGCTACTGCGATCGCAACTACATATTGAACTAAAGCACAGGACAAAAACACAGAAGCTATCGTTATAAATAAAGTTGTTATCTTTACCAAGCTTGTCTCTTCGTTACCAACACGACTTGTTTCGTGACGAATGCTTATCCGTTGGTAACAACACAACTTGTTTCGTGACGAATGCTTATCCGTTGATAACGACACAACTTGTTTTGTTACCAATACAACCTGTTTCGTTACCAAAGCTTATCTATTTGTGCAAACATTTATGCGATCGTTACTACAGCTTAAGCAAAACTTATCAATACAAATTCTAACCAAAGCTTAGAGCTATTTTTTTTTCAGGTAAGCAGCAACATCAAGGAAAATAAACTCGCTACCTAAAATCCCAGGACAGAAAATGCTAAGATTCCAATCAAATATGGCATTTGCACAGCTATGACAAACACGCTGCACAAATCTATCTCTTTAGCAGAGTTCCTCAAACTGCCAGAAACAGAACCTGCTAGTGAATTTATCGATGGTCGTATCTACCAGAAACCAATACCACAAGGCAAACATTCCCGCCTACAACTAAAACTTTGTAACGCAATTAGTCAAATTGCTGAAGAACAAGAAATTGCCTTGGCTTTTCCAGTATTACGCTGCACATTTGGCGGACGTTCGATTGTACCAGACGTGAGTGTATTTACTTGGGAACGGATTCCCTTTGATGCTAATGGGGAAATTGAAAATACCTTTGGAATTTATCCTGATTGGACAATTGAAATTCTTTCACCAGAACAGAATACAACCAAGGTAATTATAAATATTCTTCACTGTCTAAAACACGGTACTCGATTAGGATGGTTGCTCGATCCCAATGAACGCTTAGTATTAGTATTTTTGCCAGGGCAGCAACCTATAGAGATAACTGGGGATGAAGTCTTGCCTGTACCTGACTTTTTGCAACTGAATTTAACGGTTACGCAGGTTTTTGCATGGCTAAAGCCAACAAAAATTAGTCAATAAAGATGATTAATATTCAGTTAAAAGATAGTAAGAATAATATCCCAGACTTTTGTAATTTTGAAAAATTAATCCGAGGAGTTTTAGGTGACAAAAAATAATAAAAAAAAGGCGATCGCTCAAGCTATTTCCACAGTCGTTGCTCTGGGTTGGGTGATAATGCAAGTGGAATCAGCACAAGCTGCTACCTTGGTGGTTAACAATCTCAATGATAGTGGCGTCGGCTCGTTGCGAGACACTATCAACATTGCAGCTAGCAATGACGTAGTAGAGTTCTTATTGGGCAGTAATCCTAGTACAATTACACTGAAAAGTGGGGCACTTACAATTGCCAAAAATCTCACCATTAATGGCCCAGGTGCTAACTTACTTACCATCAGTAGCAATAATCACTTCCCCGTGTTAGACATTAACGCCGCGAATGTTACACTTTCTGGGCTTGCGATCGCTGGTAATATCAACGCTTACAATTCTAGTAATCTAACGTTTACCAATAGCACCATCAGCGGTGACAATGTGAATATAGATGGTAACTTAACACTTATCAATAGCATTATCAACAGCGAGAATTTAGCGATCAAGGGTGGACTAACAGGAATCGATGATAGTAATGTAAACGTTTTAAATAGCATCACCATTGGCGGCAATTTAACAAGCTCTAGCGGCAATTTAACTATCTCTACTGGCAGCCTGCGAATTAACGCTAGTAGCAATAATTCAGAAGCAGCAGGTAGTTTGACTGTTACAGCCGATAACGTTGTCGTAATAAGTGGTAGTCAGGTAACGATTCCCATTAGCACCAGCGGCAATTCTGGGCAAATTAACAGTGGTAGCCATAATTCAGGTTCAGCAGGCAACATAACTATCAACTCTGGTACTTTGATATTGAACCCTGGTGCTATTATATCGAAACCAGTACCCGAACCAAGTGCGATCGCTGGTACTATACTTGCTGGTAGCCTGGCTTGGCTAGTGAAGAGAAAGCAAGTAGTATTTCGCAAGGTGAAAGTATAATTAATTATTAAAACAAATTTGTAAATGAAATAGTTTAAATAATTAGCCCGTTTGTGCGGGCTAATTATTTTATGTGCAATTAGTCAAACATAATATCAATTACCTGAAACTAAAATAATTCCAGGAACCTTTATTAAGCCTCAACTTTTACACCCTTCCAGAAAGCCACATAACCTTCAATATTCTTAGCCTTCTCCTTGGCGGTGGGATAATACCAAGCAGCATCTTTATTGATTTGCCCATCAACTTTGATACTGTAGTAACTGGCAACACCTTTCCAAGCACAAGTAGTGTGGGTGTTACTTTCAGTAAAGTACTGCTTGTTAATGGCGTCAACAGGGAAATAATGGTTGCCCTCCACAACTACAGTATTATCACTCTCGGCTAAAGTAGCTCCATTCCAAATTGCTTTCGGCATAAATGACTTTGTAAATAAACTATACATATAACATTTTTACACTATCAGCTTATTTGTAGTGAATTTCTGGAACCTGTAACGCTGCAAAATAGTTCAGAAGTCATGCAATACTTCTCGGTTAAGCATTTTTAACTCAGAATCGGGTTTGGGGTAAAGGGTAAAGGGTAAGGGTTAAAGGTTTTTTCTTTCCCTTTTCCCTTTCCCCTTTTCCCTTTAACCGAGAAGTATTGAGAAGTCATGAAGAGGCAATGAGTTACAGGATTTCCCTTTGATATTAATTACAATCACTTTTACTTATCAATTTGAAAATTAAAAGCATTTGCTTCCATCATCAAGATTTTCTAACATATTGGTATGGAAAGTTTATTAGCCAAAACAAAGTTATATTTCGGTTGATAGCCTCAAGTAAAAAATCTCTAGATATGTGAGTAAGCGATGCCTGCGGTGTTCACTGACTTGTACTGAGCGCAGTCGGCTTTGTCGTACCACTTGCCTACGGCACGCTACCCGAACGTGGAAGCAAGCTACGCGCAGCGTCTCGTAGAGAAGTGCGAACTAAGCTAAGGCATATTCTAGAAATACTTGTGAGGCAAGGAGTTTATTTAGCGTATCTTTGACTCTTTTAAGTTCTGACTAAGCCTTCTTTGAATGTTCAATTTATCCGATTTGGGTGAATTTGACTAACGCGTTTAGGTAATTAATAAATCAACCCATCAACTGATCCTAAAAGGTTGAGATTAAAAAAACAGTGGACTCTATTTTTAGAGAATACTGATTGCAATTGCACTTTGTTCTAATTGAGGATAACTCTATGAAATTCACAAACTCGCTAAATTCTGCACATATTATTGCTTGGATTAACTCTATGTCCAAAATCACTTACTTTCATCAAAGCAAAAATCACAATAGCCCATCAATAAATACAGATGTCAACTCTGATACTTCCCCTAGTTATTCCACAAATCCCAATTTTCTCAAACCTTTTGATACTGCTTCTATTGCCTATTACATGATGGGTTTTGGTAATTTTGAATGAGCTAAGTTACATCTGGGCTTTTGAGGTGTAGTCTATATCATTTTATCAATTACAGTTTTGTTTACAAAATAGTCTCTTATGAAGCTATGGTAATTTACTTCAAAGCTTATCTCTCAAGCTTTGAGGATATTACTTTACGCAAATTTATGATTAATAAATCAATAAATATGATGACCTAATCACAAGAGCTTAAATTGCTACAAAAGAAGATTCTATTACTTGAAAATACTAATTAATTTCTACCAAGGATAAACTCATGAAATTACCAAGTTTGCTCAATTCTGCACTTATCATTACTTCTATAACTTTGATACCTGGAATTGCTAGCGCTCAAACAGTTAATAGTAACGATGGTGGTGGACAAATAAATACAGATGCCAACTCTAATACTTTACGCAAAAATCCTACAGATACTAAATATCTGCAACCCTTTAATATTGCCTTTTTAGCTTATCAAGGTTATTTAAAAGAGCAGGGTATTCCCAGTGGAGGCACTTTGTTATTCAAATACCAAACCGGATACTTGACTGCAAAAGATGTGGTTCAAGCTGCTATCAGGGCTAATAAGTTACCAGCGGAAGTTTTGAACGATCGAGGTTACGTCAATGCAGTCGAGTTACAGATGACATCATTTGGCGATATTAATGATTCACAATAGACAATTTAGGCTTGTCAAGTTCCTAACGGATTTACAGCATAACTAAGTCGTCTGGAGTGCTGAAATCGATCTCTGCATTTCCCAAATCTATTTAAATCATGCTGTAGAAGCACATCAATACTGTACTTCTACAGCATTGTCTATTTAGCATTTTACTAATTGGTATGGTGAAACGTTTGAAAATCACGAATTAGTAGTTAGTTAAAGGCAGCGGTGATATTTGAGGTGATAAACTAAGCCACGGTGAGCAAGATCAAAAGAGTCAATGGTGGCTATCCCAATACCACTAGCACGCATCGAAGCATTTACCCGCATGTTTACACTATCACCACAAGCCGACCAAATATTAGCTACGGTTGCCAAGCTATCTCGAACAAAGAAGCTTTATTTTCTAATAGTATGCTTGGAGTCAATGTTTTGCTAAAACCATTATCCCATAAGCATTATAGATTATACTCTCGTAAGGAAAGAGGAATAAGGTTAAAGCTTAGTCTGAAAAGCATTTGAAAATGAGCCATCGCTTGATTTATCCTGCTGCTGAGTTGATTAGGTTTGAGAGAAAGTTGCACACAGGGTTAGAATAACTAAAAACATGAGGATAAGAAAAGTTGGTGGCGAATATATCCCATATCCCCAAATTACCCATACCACCGTCTCTTTTGGGGTCAGAAGTTAGTTCTTTTGCTGAGTATACAGTTACTCAACGAATGCCTGCGATCGCTCGCAAAGTTATTGCTGAAAATAATTTCTCCTCTGAAATTAATACCAGCTTAGAAAACTTGGCTACAGAATTGCCAGCTGGATATGTGCAACCTCTTTTAAATAAGACTGCTGTAGATTTTTCAGCCTGGAACACATATTTAGAATTATACAAAGATCAGCGTTGGCTAGATATTCCTTGGTTTTTTGCCGAAACTTATTTTTTTCGGTTAATTCTAGAAATTACTAATTATTTTCGCCCTGATGTATCGCAAGGTGTCGATCCATTTGAGTTACAAAAGTCTCAAAGTTTAGAAGCATCTCTGGATTCGATTGTTCTACTGTGCGAGCGGGCTAACAATTGGTTAAATAGTTCCCCAGTGAAAGGAGAATTAAATCAAACAGCTTTAATAGCGCTGTTATATTTTGCTTTGTGGGGAAATCGAGTTGACTTGAGTTTATGGTCAGCATCCGAGAGCGATCGCAGTCGTTTTGATATTCAAACCCAACTAGCTCACATTTTAGTAAATGATGCCTCCCAAGTCACAGAATTGTTAACCAACTCTCAAGGGGGACGGATTGATTTTGTTGTAGACAATGCTGGTTTTGAACTTTTTTGTGATTTATGTTTAGTAGATTTTTTGTTAAGTAGCGGATTGGCGAATCGGGTTTACCTACACTTAAAGCCACATCCGACTTTTGTATCTGATGCCATGATTAAGGATGTACATTACACAATAAGTTTTTTAGCCGCTACTGGAAATCAACAACTTACATCCTTTACCCAAAGACTGCAAGACAATATTGCATCAGGGCATTTAGTACTATCTGAAGATTACTTTTGGACATCGCCTTTAGCCTTTTGGGAAATACCCAACTACCTCAAAAATGAGTTAGCCAATGCGAGTTTGGTTATAGTCAAAGGAGATGCTAATTATCGTCGATTATTAGGCGATCGCCACTGGGATCTTACCACTGACATTGCAGATATAGTTTGTTACCTACCCGTGCCAATGGTAGCTCTACGCACCCTCAAGTCAGAAGTAGCAGTTGGTTTAAAACCAGAAGTTATTGAGAAGGTAGCAAAATCTGACTCTTCTTGGTTGACAAATGGACAGTGGGGTGTGATTCAGTTGGTGATTTAGGCAATTTTGAAAAATCGAGATAATTTGTAAAAGAAATATACGTATCTTCACTACTTCTACGGTCGTCTACCCTACCCGTATCACCACAACCAGCTTAGGATAGACTAGAACAACTTTCTAAGGAAAATGGTAGAAAAAATCACAGCTGTGTTTAATGGCAAAGTGTTCTATCCGGCTGAACCGATCGCACTGCCAATTAATACTCGCGTGCGAATCAGTATTGAAATTTTACCGCCAAGCGAACATGAAACGGTATCATTTCTGCAAACGGCGCGATCGCTCAACCTCGAAGGGCCGGCTGACTGGTCTGCCAATATAGATAAATATTTGTACAGTAAATAAACTTTTCATGCATTCTGAAGTCTTTCTGGATACATCATTTGCCATTGCCTTATCTGCACCGAGCGATCGCTTGCATGACCGAGCCTTACATCTGGCTAAAATGTTACAAGCAGCAGAAACTCGTTTGGTGACAACACAGGCGGTGATGTTGGAAATTGGCAATGCCTTATCCCAACAACCTTATCGTCAGGCTGCAATCATATTGTTAAATTCTCTAGTAGCAGACTCCAAAGTAGAAATTGTCCCCCTTTCCCAAGAACTCTACGAACGTGCTTTCGAGCTATATCGAGAACAAACAGAGAAAGAATGGGGATTTGTCGATTGCGTATCTTTTATTGTCATGCAATATAGTGGAATCACTGAAGCACTAACCGCTGATGAGCATTTTCAACAAGCAGGCTTTCGAGCATTACTGCGAGAAAATTTGCCGTAAGGATTTGGAAATTGGGTATGAGACATTAATTATTTACAGATGACAAATGACTAATGACTAATGACAATTAAATATTTCGTTACAATTGGCGTGTGCGTTAGGCATTCAAGAGTTATCAGCCATGAAATTGATTTCCGATCCACCGATTCCTGTGAAAATTCAAAAGATGAAGGAACGGGTGCGGTGGATGCATCCAAGTTTTGTGCAACGGGGAATTGACCAAACCAGTCTAGTTATTGACGATCGCAGGCAGGATAATCCAGAATTTTCCTTTATGGTTATTGGTGATTCTGGTACTCAATCCCATTATCGACAACACCCCCAACGAAAGGTTGCCGAACTGATGCTGACTCACCGCGATGATTGCAGCTTTGTGTTGCACACTGGTGATGTAATCTATGTAGTGGGTTCCCAAGAGTATTATTCAACAAACTTTATTGAGCCTTACCGGGAATTTCTTGTCGGTGGCAACAACCCGAACAGCATTCCTTACGATCGGATGGTGTTTAATCTACCATTCTTGCCAGTACTTGGTAATCATGATTACTACGATGTGCCGTTAATTTACCGTTTATTTACTGGCACAACATCGTCACTACGTCGCTTGTTCCGCTACAAAGACATCGAGATTGGTTGGCATGGATCGTATCAAGGTAATGCTTATGCACGAGCATTTATGGACTATACCCAGGCGATGTCTCCACAAGAGTTAGAACGTCATTTAGATCGGCACTACACTGCTAAGACCGATACAGGGCGATGTTTGCGTTATCAACCTGGACATTTTACTCGTTTACCCAATCGCTATTACACCTTTCGTTACGGCGGGATTGACTTTTTTGCACTAGATTCTAATACCTTTAATACACCATCACCTTTACCTGCAACGAAAGAAGGGGAAATTTACCGTCGGGAATTACAAAAGCGTCGCCAGGAAATAGATCGAGAAGAATTGGAGATTTTGAAAATATGCGATCGCCTCAACCCAGATAAACCCACGGAAGCGGAACAACTTGATGACCTTAGTGCCAAATTAGACCAAATAAACGAAATCAAAATTGACATTGAAAAACAACTAGCATCTCATCAAATGCCTGCGATCGATTTTGAACAACTTGAATGGTTGCGAAGCAGACTAATCGAATCTTGGAACACCTCGGAGGTGCGCGGACGTGTAATCTTTTTCCACCATCCTCCCTACGTCACAGAAGCTACCAAGTGGAATCAAGCACAAACCTTGGCGGTTCGCCACCGTTTGCGCTGGGTGTTTGAACAAGTAGCAGAAACTCTTGGTACTTTAATAAAAGAACGCCCCATAGTCGATTTGATTTTAAACGGCCACGCTCACTGTTTAGAGCATCTTTGCACAACTGACACCGGATTTGCTGATTCTCACATTAACTGCATTATCTCTGGTGGGAGCGGTCATCGTCCCCGTTATCAACGGCGAGAAGGGACTGAATTGATGGAAACTTTTGCTGATATTGCAGGTAAACCCACTCGGAAAGTTGCAGATTCAACGCTATTTGTGGGCCGTCATAACTACAATTTCCAGAACCGACTGCCTTATTCATGTGTGCGGATTGATGTTCTGGATGGTAGCCCGCCCAAGTTTATCATCAGACCGTTGATTACTGAACGGGTTGAACAAGAGTGGCATAACACGGAACTTGAACCTTTTGCGATCTAAACGGGATGCGGCAAGTAATTAAACTACATCATTCCCCATCTCATTTAAAAATCAAATCTCACTGCTGCTGGGTTGCTTGGAGTGATTCTGTTGGTGTTTTACGAAATGCACCTTTGCATTGAGACAAAAGCTAGGTATATCCTAATCTTAAATAGAGTTACGATCATCTCAAATTATGGCAGGACATAGTAAATGGGCAAATATTAAGCGCCAGAAAGCGGTAGTAGATGCAAAAAGGGGAAAAACCTTCACTCAGTTATCCAGGGCGATTATCGTTGCGGCTAGAAGCGGCGTCCCAGATCCGGCGCTGAATTTTCAACTTCGCACGGCAATTGACAAGGCAAAGGCAGCGAGTATTCCTAATGATAATATTGAACGAGCGATCGCTAAAGGTGCAGGCACTTTTGGCGGCGATAGTGCTACCTTTGAAGCGATTCGTTACGAAGGTTATGGCCCTGGTGGTGTAGCGATTTTAATCGAAGCCCTCACAGATAATCGCAATCGCACTGCTGCTGACTTGCGTGTAGCTTTTAGTAAAAATGGTGGTAATCTTGGTGAAACAGGTTGCGTTAGCTGGATGTTTGAACAAAAAGGTGTTTGTGTAGTACAGGGTGTAGTTGACGAAGAACAGCTTTTAGAAGCATCCCTCGAAGGTGGTGCCGAGTCTTATGAAATGACTGAAGATGAGATGGCTGAGGTTTTTACTGATATTGGAAATTTAGAAACCCTTAGTCAGACACTCAAAAATCAAGGCTTTAAGGTGACTGATGCCGAATTGCGCTGGATTCCTAGTAATAGTGTAGAAGTTACCGATTCCGATCAGGCGCGATCGCTTTTCAAGTTAATTGATACTCTAGAAGGCCTAGATGACGTGCAAAATGTCACAGCTAACTTTGACGTAGCAGAAGAATTGATGGCTCTCAGCATTTCCTAATCAAAATTAACCCCGGTATTATAGCCAAATTACAGTTATTTGAATGATGTCCAGATTGTTACATTTAAGATTGAAATATCAGCAAGTATTTTTTAGCCAAGTATTCCACGTAAGCCCATACGATTCAGTTAAGCTTTTTTTTGATGAGAATTCCAGATTGTCGAGACAGCGATTCATCGCGTCTCTTGCCTTAACCGAGTAAATCCTATATTTGACGAATGTAAAAATAGACATGAAAGATTCATATCAATTACAAACTGATGACATACGTCTATTGGATAGTTAAATTGTTGATTACCTAATGAGGATTTTTCAAGTGAATAAGTTCGCTAAAGCTTTAATTTTGGCTCTAATTTTTGCTGCACCTGTAACCGCTTTTGCATCTCAAGCTCAAGCTCAAACTATCCATCATCCTAGCGTAAAATCTGCTAAAGTTCATCATACGAAACATCACAAGCATCATGCTAAAAAACTAGTTCATAAACACTTATAAATAGTTACTATTAGTCGTAAAAGTTTCTAGTAGCTCTATAATCAAGTTTAGTGTTGGTTTCTCTGAAAAGATAACTGTATTATTTAACCCCGCTGGAATCCCTACCAATCAGCGGGTTTTTTTATTAACTTGCTCAAGGGTGCGTGCGATCGTATAAAAATCAAAGTTCAAAGCGATCGCCTAATCATATCTGCCACTATCCAATTAGTCTTCAGAACACATATGAACGCAGACTATTTAGAAGAATCACTTTTTCGTGAATTGGAGGAGCGTTTGCTTCAACCCGATGTACGAAAGTCAGCGAAAGATATCATGGATTTACTTGCTGAGGAGTTCATTGAATTCGGAAGCTCAGGGCGTGTTTTTAATAAACAGCAAATTATCGAGAGCTTGCAGAATGAATCCATCCAACCTCTGACTCAAAGATTGATAACAGAATTCAAAACGTTAGTTTTAGCTACAGGGGTTGTTTTAGTAACTTATCGTATAGTCAGAAATATATCTGGCAAACAACCTGTTCATTCGTTGCGAAGTTCCATCTGGAAATTAAACAACGATCAATGGAAAATGATCTTTCATCAGGGCACTTTGGTTAGAGAATCATCAGTGCAGTATGATGAATAATTGGCCAAAATTATTTAGAATCAAAGTTTCGCATAAAAAAGGCTCAAGCATTCCTGCTTGAGCCTTTTCTAAATTCAATTCAAGTTAGTAGCGGTTGTTGCTGCGGTTGTAGCCGCCGCCACCACCACGGTTCCCAAAGGAACCACCACTTCTGTCTTCTTTGGGCTTGGCTTTATTTACCTTAAGGTCACGACCAAGCCATTCAGCACCATCAAGAGCTTCAATGGCTTTTGCTTCTTCATCTTCTGAACTCATTTCCACGAAAGCAAAGCCGCGTAAACGACCTGTTTCACGGTCTGTGGGTAGTTGAACACGCTTTACAGCACCATATTCTGCAAATACAGCACTCAGCGCATCTTGTGTAACATCATAGGAGAGGTTACCAACGTAAATTGACATCAAATGTCTCCAAAATCATAAGTTTGTAGAGATTTAGATTTCGGAGAGAAGTCTGTAATACCAAAAGGAAAAAGCCTGTCAATACTAAAAACAAACACTGTCGCCGAATTAATTCTCATTTCACTTCCCATGATGACATAGGAGGCAAATTTCTGGGTAAAAGTTTGAAAAACTGTTATAAAAAGTTATATAAGTGGTTAATAGCTAGATGTTGGCTGGTCTAAAAACGGGTGAGGCTACTCGATCTCTTTAGTTTTTCCCTCCGGTAGGGTGTAGTAGCGTCGTTGCGATTGCCACTTCCCCTCTGATTCTTGGAAAAATTCGGAAATCTGGGATTCATTAGTGGTTTGTACGATTCTGAGCAATGATGTCACGCTTTACCTTCCTCACCCAATGCAAATATATATCTGGCAAAAAACTTCATTCTTGCTGTTGTTGCTATGGTACTTATCGCCCTGTTTTTGCCATATTACGCAAGGGGAGTAAAAAATAGTGTTCTCCAGTACATTATATATAAACTTAAAAAAGCAATAATTCTTTAACATTCTTAACAAGAAATAAAGTACTGTAATTACGAGTATTTATGCGAGAATAAAAAGTGAGATGCAAAAACAAGGGTAATTCTTGTAATACCGCCCATCTTAGGATGTGGGACAAAAAGTTTCATATCTTCTTTAGAAAAACCCAGGTTTCCCCTATGGGTAGATTTCAGAAAACTGACAAATATTTATACTTTGTTTATAATTTATTATCTGCAAGAAGATTTTCTACCTCTGCGTAAGAAGTAGAGCGGTGAGAAGTTTTGGATTTTTATGGGAAAACAGTAATTTCTGATACAGAAATTTAGTGTAAGACAGCTTATGAATTCTCGCCGTTTTTCGTTAATGATATCTCTCAAAATTACTTGGTAAAACACGGCTGTTAACCCCAAAAGCTCCCCAATAAGAGAAAAATAAATGATTTTGGATATGAATAAGCCGCACAAGCAGGTGAAAATAACAGATCCGGTAGCCGCCAACCAGCTCATTAATATCCAGTTAAATTCAGTTGCGAAAACTGAGGTAGTTATGCCTGGGGTGGTCACTGAGCCTGTCCTGAGCGTAGCCGTTGGCGCAGCCTCTCGTAGAGAAGGGCGCAGCCGAAGTGCGGGCTGGGCCTACGCAGATTTAAAGAGTAGACTTCTTGCAAACAGCACTAGTGCAACAGGTGAAAAAGGTAAAAAAGAAAATTACTTACTTTCCTCTACCTCTGTAAGAAGTTTATTTATTTCTTGTTTGCTAGGTATAGGGCTGCTGACGGCAAGTTGCGGCTCGTTGCCCAAAGAATCAGCAGATGCACAATCCCAGAGTCGCGCTAGTAGGAAAGGCAGTGGTGCAACACCTGTAGATGTGGCGATCGCTCGAACTGATTTGCTGCAAAAATCACTAGAATATACAGGTAATACAACACCGTTTCGGATTGTATCATTGCGATCGCAAGTAGAAGCCCGGTTGTTGGCTTTGAACCTAGATGTAGGCGATAGGGTAAAGCTTGGGCAAAACGTCGGGCGGTTAGATGATGCCATACTTATGACCGAATTAAAGCAAGCAGAAGCAGAACTAGCAGCCCTTAAATCAGAAGTAGCTAGGGCAACCAATCAGGTAAGCAATGCCCGTGCAGACGTTGAGCGGGCGCGGCTAGAAGTGGTGCAAGCTCAGGCAGACTCACAACGGCAACAGAATCTATTTAAAGCCGGAGCGATCGCTGAACAAACTGCCCAACAAGCGCGTACCCAGGCGCAAACAGCAGCCCAGGCACTACGGGCAGCTCAAGAGCAGATGCGTACAGAACAGCAAGCTGTTGCTGCGGCCCAAGGTAGAGTATTGGCCCAACAGGCATTGGTTGCTCAAACCAAAGAGCGGAGGTCTTACACTCGGCTGACATCTCCCATCACTGGCGTAGTCACAGAAAAGGTGACAGAACCAGGCAATCTTTTGCAAGCAGGTAGCGAAGTCTTAAAAATTGGTGATTTTAACCGTGTCAAAGTCGTTGTGCAAGTTTCCGAATTAGAACTAGCACAAATTCAGGTTGGGCAGTCTGTACAAGTCCGTTTAGATGCCTTCCCCAAAGAAGCGTTAATTGGCAGAGTTACGCGCATTTCCCCAGATGCCGATGCCACAGCTCGCTTGATACCTATAGAGGTAGTGATTCCCAACAATCAGGGTAAGATTGGCAGCGGACTACTGGCGCGAGTCAACTTTGAAAACCAGACTCAACAGCGGGTAGTAGTACCGCAAACAGCTATTCAAAAACAAGCAGGGGCAGCAAAGGCAGCAGCGAAAGAGCAAGAAAACCGAGCAGGGACGCTATTTGTGGTGAAAGACACAGATGGTAAGACGAAAGTAGCGACACGTGCTGTCACCTTAGGACAAAAAGCTGATGGCAAAGTGGAAATTTTATCCGGCTTACAAGCGGGAGAGCGCTATGTTGTTCGTAGTGGTAAGCCGTTAAAAGAAGGTGATACTGTAAGTCTTTCAATTCTTTCAGAAAAGCAATAGTAGGGTGGGGAGTAACCACCATATTAATGAAAAAAGTACTCAGTAGCCAGCACTTAGCACTTATCACTTAGTATCATGCAACAGGCAAATAATAATAGTGGCAGTGGCGGATTTAGCCTTAGTGCGATCGCTATCCGCCAACACATTGGCACACTCATGCTCACCGTGGCAGTAATTGTCATTGGGGTATTTTTTCTCACCACGATCCAAGTCGATCTGCTACCGGCTATTACCTATCCGCGAATTGGCGTCCGGCTAGAAGCCCCTGGTATTTCACCAGAAGTAGCAGTAGATGAAATCACTAGACCTTTAGAAGAAGCTTTACGGGCAACCGAGAATGTAGTCCAAGTTTTTTCGCGCACCCGTGAAGGACAAGTGAGCCTCGATTTATACTTCCAACCAGGGGGCGATATTGACCAAGCCCTAAACGATGCTACTGCTGCTTTTAACCGAAACCGAGGACAACTGCCAGATACGATAGAGGAGCCGCGCTTATTTAAAGTCGATCCTTCTCAATTGCCGGTTTATGAATTGGCATTGACATCTGCTTCTTTGCCAGGTAAAGATTTACGCGTATTTGCTGATGAAGAGTTAACGCGTGAACTCAGTGTAGTACCGGGAGTCGCTTCTGTTGACGTATCTGGCGGTGCTGAAGAAGAAGTACGGGTGCTTGTTGACTTAAACCGATTGCAAGCTTTGGGTGTCGGGTTAAATGATGTCTTAGATGAATTAACAGCCCGTAACCAAGATACTTCTGGTGGTCGGATTCTGGGGCAAAACTCTGAGCCATTGACTCGGACTGTCGGACGCTTCCAAAATGCCAAGGAAATTGAAAACCTTTCTTTAGAAGTTTCTTCTCCTGCTAGTGCTAATACCACTAATACCAGTAATAGCACTACCACTACCACTTCCACTACTACTCCTGCACCTTCCCGCCGCGTCTACTTGCGAGACTTTGCAGAGGTAATTGATGATACAGAAGAACAGCGAGTATTTGTTTACTTAAATCGCCAACCTGCGGTGAAATTTTCAATTCAAAAGCAGCCTGAAGCCAACACAATCACAGTTGTAGATGCTGTTAAGCGGCGAATTGAACAATTACGGCAATCAGGTTTAATTCCAGCAGACATGACTTTGAGTCCCACCACAGATGAATCTGTCTTCATCCGTAATTCTTTAAATGATGTCATCTTTTCGGGGATTTCTGGGGCATTGTTAGCAGCCGCAGCAGTGTTGTTATTTTTGGGATCGTTCAGGCAAACATTTATTATCAGTTTGACGATTCCGCTGTGTACTCTGGCGGCGATCGCTTTGATGAGAATATTTGGCCTGACTTTGAATGTATTCAGTTTGGCAGGTCTGACATTAGGAGTCGGTCAAGCAATTGATACATCGGTTGTGATTTTGGAGAACATTTCTGAAAAAGCGGGGATGACTCCCAATCAAAAAGAGATCGAGGCAGAGGGGCAGAGGAGAAATTCAAGATTCTTTATTGATAGTGCCATTAATGCTTCCCAAGAAGTAGAATCTGCTTTAGTTGCTGCTACAGGTGCTAACTTAGTCTCCGTAGTGCCATTCCTTTTAATTGGCGGCTTTATTGCACTGCTATTTAATGAGTTGATTCTGACAATTAGCTTCGCAGTTGCAGCATCCCTTGTCGTCGCCATCACAGTAGTACCAATGCTGTCTTCTCGACTCTTGGGAATTCGCTGGTCTAGTCGAATCAGCGAATTTTGGCTGCTTAGACAATTTAATCACCGATTTGAAGATGCTACGCGAGGATACGGTAACTTCTTAACCAAGGTTTTACGCTATCGACTCCTC
This sequence comes from Nostoc sp. DedQUE12b, assembly GCF_034530835.1. NCBI lineage: Bacteria > Bacillati > Cyanobacteriota > Cyanophyceae > Nostocales > Nostocaceae > Nostoc > Nostoc sp. DedQUE12b. The sequence goes on from NZ_JAVRCI010000046.1 coordinate 31,741, forward strand.
GTCGTTATCGCTGCTTTGGGAATTTTAGGCGGCAGCAGCTTCTTTATGTTTGGTCAAATTCCCCAAGAAATTTTACCCCGCATCAGTACTGGTCAAGCTACCTTGAGAGCGCAGTTTCCTCCCGGTACACCTTTAGCAACTTCTGAAAAAGTTATGCAAATTGTCGATGACATTTTGCTCAAACAACCAGAAACCCAGTCTGCTTTCACAACTGTGGGTGGTACTTTGTTTGGTAGCAATACTACAGAGAATCCTTTACGTGCCAGCAGCACTATCAATCTAAAACCAGGCACAGATGTCGAAGCTTTCGTCAAAAAAGTAACTCAAGAATTTAACAAACTCAACTTAGCAGGAATTTTGCTGCGCCTCAATCCTGGTCAGGTACGGGGTTTAATCTTGAGTAATTCTCCAGTGCAAGGGTCAGAAGTTGATGTGATTCTGCAAGGTGAGAATGAAGAAAACTTAACGCAAGCAGGCGCACAAGTGCTGCAAGCATTGCAGGAAAGGGCAAAATTAGCGACATTCCGGCCAGATGCCGACCCCCGACAACCAGAAATCCAAATTCGCCCCGACTGGGAACGGGTTTCAGCTTTAGGGTTGAGCGCTCAACAAATTGGTGCAACAGTTCAAACAGCAATTGAAGGTTCAGTTCCAACACAAATTCAACGCGGTAATCGTTTAGTTGATGTGCGGGTGCAGCTAAATAAAGAAGCGATTCAGCGTCCTTCCCAACTAGAGCAATTACCGCTATTTACAGAAAATAATCAACTAATCCGTCTTTCAGATGTTGCGAACATTCAAGAAGGTCAAGCGCCTGGTGAGGTGCAACGGATTAATCAGCGCCAAGCTTTTATTGTGGCAGGAAATCTGAGCGAGGGAGCTAGTCTTGGTGAAGCGATCGCAGAAGTCAACCAGGTACTCCAAGATGTAGACTTACCTGATGGCGTTTCAATTGTGCCTAGTTCTGCCCAAGAAACTAATCAGCAACTTCAGGATGCTTTAAAAACTTTGGGAGCGTTGGCGACGTTCTTAATCTTTGTAGTTATGGCGGTACAATACAATTCGCTGATTGACCCATTGGTAATTATGTTCACCGTACCACTAGCCTTAGCTGGGGGACTTTTTGGACTTTACATTACCCAAACTGCAATTGGCGCAACTGTAATTGTTGGTGTCGTCCTGCTGGTAGGAATTGTGGTCAACGCAGGAATTCTAATGGTAGAACTGGCAAACCAAATTCGGGATGAACTTGGTTGTACTCGCCAAATTGCGATTATGAAAGCTGCTCCTCAACGCTTGCGCCCAATTATCATGACCACAGTCACCACTATTTTGGGACTATTTCCTTTGGCATTAGGTATTGGCGAAGGTTCTGAGTTTTTGCAGCCTTTAGGGATTGTAGTTTTCTTTGGGATGGCGATCGCAACGATGCTGACATTGTTTATCATCCCCTGTTTTTATATTCTGCTGCACGATTTGCTAGGTGGAAATTGGGCAAAGCCAGTGTTAATCCGGTTGCGTGGATTTACGAAAAAACTTATTAGCTAATGAGCATTTAAGTTGCACTAGCGCAATACCGATTTTGCTGGCGATCGCGAGCGTTGTTTGTTTCTGGGGTGGTTATAAATAGAGAACTGTTTGCCATAGTTTCTCAACCTTATAACCATTTCAGACATCCACTTAGACATCGCCCCTGTTCTAACTATGCCCAGCCCTTCTTCTATCCTAAAAACAAAGTTTTCCAAAGTTTATGACGTTCAGGGTCAACAAAACGATAATCTTGGCTGAGTAAGTGAATAAAAACTAATATAGCCGTAGTCACATAGATTAGGACAGTGTTGATTGCTCAAAGGCTTGAAACGACTGGGTTTTTACTCAGTACTCAGCACTCAGCACTTTGCTATACCTCACTACAAGGCATTCTTTCTTGTTTATGCTTTTTGTGCTTGAAAGCTTATGCTGATCCGCCCCGCCACAATCACTGACGTACCCGCAGTTTTACCAATGGTTGCCAAAATTTGTGCTTTGCATGAGTCTTGGGATTCCGCCAAGTATGGTTTTTTACCGCATCCAGAACAGCGTTATGAGCAATGGTTGACGCGTTTGGCAAATAGCGATGGCTTCTCTACGAGACGCGACGCGAACGCCGACGCTTCCAGCGTACGCAGTGTATTTCTAGTATCCGAAAATGAAGGGCAAATTGTAGGCTTTTTGGTAGCAACAGTTGAGCGAGAGATACCAATTTATCGGTTACAGGAATTTGCTTTTATTCATGATATCTGGGTCGAGGCGGAGTATCGCCAAAAGGGAATTGCGCGGCAGATGGTGATGCTAAGTGTTGAACGCTTTCACCAGATGGGTGTCAAGCAAATTCGTCTAGATACAGCAATTGCTAACGAGGCTTCACGACGGTTATTTGCATCTTGTGGTTTTCGATTCAGCATTATTGAAATGCTGATTGAATTGAGTCATTAGTCATAAGCAAATGACTAATGACTAATGACAAAGGACTAACTAGCTAACAAAGTTTTTTCTAGAGAAGTCCAACGGAAAGAGCGATCGCCACCCCTTTCAATGATTACTCTCACTCGTGGTTCTAGTTGAGGCAAATTCGTCAAATACTCAAGTTCTTGATTTGAAAGAATATGCCCTTCAATAATCCACAAGACCAGCCCCTTAGACTTTGGTGGTAGCTGTTCTAGATGAGAATTGAGAATTGGGGGTAAATAGTACACATGACCCACTGCGGCACCGCTACCAGTGCTTTTTTTTCCAAGATGAGGAGGTCGGACTCCATGAATTCTTGTGAAATACGCAGCTACGTCACCCAGTCCTTTAGCAGTAATGTGAAGGGTAGTATAGCCAGCTGCACGTAGTCGGCGCTGATATCGACCTTCATAACCTCCTTCTAGAGGTACATACACTCCCAGAGCGCCAAACTTTTCCAGATCGCGGATTAAACCGTTGCCAGTGGTAATTAGTGCCATAGATTTTCGTCTTATCCCACTTAGATATCTCTATTATTTACCCTGAACCGATAGATTAAAAGCATTTTTTGGGTATTGGATATTGGGCATTGGGCATTGGGGATTAATTATTCTCCCCTGCTCCCCTGCTCCCTTGCTCCCTTGCTCCCTGCGCCCTGCTCCCTTGCTTCTTCCCCACTCCCTAAAAATAGCTCTATAAATTACTGGACAAACATAAATAAATAATTTATATTATTAGATTGTGACCAAAAACGCAAATTAGTTTGACTTTTTACTGTCATTCTGGGGTAGTGTTAGCATTAAAAGCTAATAACTTAATCCAAGTTGGATAATCTACTCAGAGCGATCGTAGACTGGTAAACTAAGAAAGCTTTCAGGTCAACATTAGAGCTTATGGAAGAATAACTAAAGTTAATCCTAAGCTCCAAGGTAGGTTTACTCCTGTGCCTCTAAAAAAAGCAGGCAAAAGCTTAAACAATAGTTTAAGGTGTTTAAGGAAGTAAAACTGAGCAGCAATGTTGGTTTCATGGCATTACGTCAGTCTCAGTTAACGGATACTGGGCGGTAATAACCGCTTAAGTCCAACTGCAACACGGCAGTAGCCAATCTCCGGGAAGCCGCCCTTCGGGCGTGTAAAAATCGGAAAACCCGCCGACAGCGCTGCCTCCAGAAAGTGCCAGAGCAATTGCTTGGACAAAAGCATTGCTGCACACAGCTGAAAGCTGTAGCGCCTTGCATTGATTCCAGAAGTTACTCCTTCCCAACGGGAAGAGACTTGTGGCTGTTCTGGTGATCTAATGAGTGAAGCTAAACAGATTCACCAAGCAGTAAGGACACGGTTTGTTGTGTCCGAAAGCATTTGGAGCGGTTTATTGAAACCATTCCAAATTTCGCAGGCTAACCCAGCCTAAACTGATGCGTACAAAGCGTGTCCTCTAAAGTCCAATTCCAAGGTCAGCAAGTAGAAAGGAGAACCAGTTACTGTGTCTGTAGGTATTCTCGGCACCAAGCTGGGCATGACTCAAATATTTGACGAAGCAGGAGTATCTATTCCTGTAACTGTCATTCAAGCAGGGCCATGCACCGTTACACAAGTTAAAACGAAAGAAACCGACGGTTACTTTGCCATTCAAGTTGGTTATGGCGAAGTCAAACCCAAGGCACTAAACAGACCATTATTGGGTCATTTGGCTAAATCATCTGCCCCAGCATTGCGTCACTTAAATGAATATCACACCGATAGCTCTAGTGATTATGCTTTAGGTCAAGAGATTAAAGCAGATATTTTTAGCGCTGGTCAAATTGTCGATGTCGTCGGTACAAGCATCGGTCGCGGCTTTGCGGGAAACCAGAAGCGCAACAACTTTGGTCGCGGGCCAATGTCACACGGTTCCAAAAACCACAGAGCACCCGGTTCTATTGGTGCTGGTACAACACCCGGTCGTGTCTATCCAGGTAAGCGGATGGCAGGCCGTTTAGGTGGAAAACGTATTACAATCCGCAAACTGACCATAGTGCGAGTTGACCCAGAACGCAACTTATTGCTGATTAAAGGAGCTATTCCTGGTAAACCAGGCGCTCTAGTAAGTGTTGTGCCTGCAAAAATAGTGGGATAGTCAAAAGTCATTAGTCAAAAGTCATTAGTCAAAAGTCATTGGCTAAGGACAAATGACAAAAGACCAATGACAAATGACAAAGGACAAAGGACAGATAACAAAGATGGTTGAAAGCGTAGTTAAAAATTGGCAAGGAGAACAGGTCGGTGAGACGACCTTCGAGTTGCGCGTTGCCAAAGAAGGAACAGCGTCTCATATTGTGCACCGCGCCTTAGTACGGCAATTGACCAATGCTCGTCAAGGAAATGCCAGCACAAAAACTCGTGCTGAAGTCAGAGGTGGCGGTCGTAAACCTTGGCGGCAAAAAGGTACTGGTCGCGCTCGTGCAGGGTCTATTCGTTCACCATTGTGGCGTGGTGGTGGTGTGATCTTTGGGCCAAAGCCCAGAGACTTCGACCTGAAGTTAAACCGCAAAGAGCGGCGTTTAGCACTGCGGACAGCATTTGTCGGTCGCATTGACGACTTGATCGTAGTAGAAGAATTTAGCACCGAGCTATCTCGCCCTAAAACTAAAGAATTAGTAGCAGCGCTTGCCCGTTGGGGAGTAGTACCAGAAAGCAAGGCACTGTTAATTTTGTCTGAAATTGCGGATACAGATAACGTTTATTTATCAGCCCGCAACATTGAAAATTTAAAACTAATTGCAGCCAACCAGCTAAATGTTTTTGATTTACTGCACGCTGACAAAATTGTAGTTACGGCATCAGCCCTAGAAAAAATTCAGGAGGTCTACAGTGCCTAGCTTTGACCCCCGCGACCTTGCCGACTTAGTACGTCGTCCAATCGTCACCGAGAAAGCGACCATCTTAATGGAGCAAAACAAGTACACCTTTGAAGTAATTCCAAAGGCATCTAAGCCAGAAATTAAGGCTGCGATCGAAGACTTGTTTCAGGTCAAGGTTGTAAAAGTCAACACCACTCTACCACCGCGCAAAAAGCGGCGCGTTGGTAAATTTATTGGTTATAAACCCCAATATAAGCGAGCGATCATCACTGTCGCACCTGGGGATGAAGACAAGATTAGACAAGTTCTATTCCCAGAAGTCTAAAAATTTTAGATTTTAGATTTTAGATTGAGGAGTTTACTGAATAAGTACCGAAAATGGTGGCAATTAGTTAAACATTCATTAAATCCAAAATCCAAAATTCAAAATCCAAAATTAAGTAAATCCAAAATCCAAAATCCAAAATAGATTATGGGTACTCGTTCTTATCGCCCTTATACCCCCAGCACTCGCCAAGTTACAATCTCTGACTTTGCGGAAATTACCAGAAGCGAACCAGAAAAATCCTTAACTACCTCGAAGCATCGCGCCAAAGGTCGGAATAATCACGGGCGGATTACTAGTCGTCGCCGGGGTGGCGGACACAAACAGCTTTATCGGATCATCGATTTTAAAAGGGATAAACATAATATTCCGGCAAAAGTCGCAGCAATTGAATACGATCCTAACCGTAACGCCAGAATTGCCCTTTTGTATTACCAAGACGGCGAAAAACGGTACATCCTTCACCCCAATGGGTTGAAAGTTGGAACGATAATTATTTCTGGGCCTGAAGCTCCCTTTGAAGATGGTAATGCGTTACCGCTCTCGAAGATTCCCTTGGGTACTAGTGTTCACAACGTAGAACTGACACCTGGTAAAGGTGGTCAAATTGTTCGTGCTGCTGGTGCTAGCGCTCAAGTTGTGGCAAAAGAAGGTAATTATGTAACTCTCAAGTTGCCTTCAGGAGAAGTTCGCTTGATTCGACGCGAGTCCTACGCCACCATTGGGCAAGTAGGCAACACCGACGCGAGAAACCTGAGTGCAGGTAAAGCCGGACGAAATCGCTGGAAAGGTCGCCGTCCTAAAGTTAGAGGAAGCGTCATGAACCCAGTGGATCACCCACATGGTGGTGGTGAAGGTAGAGCGCCTATCGGAAGATCGGGGCCTGTTACACCTTGGGGTAAACCCACATTGGGTGCGAAGACACGCAATCGCAAGAAACTTAGCAGCAAATTGATTGTGCGTCGTCGTCGTAAGTCTTCTAAACGCGGTCGCGGTGGTCGTGAGTCTTAAAGAGTTAGGAGTTAAGAGTTAAGAGTTATAAGTTGAGAGTAAAATCTAACTCCTAATTACTAACTCCTCACTCCTCACTTGTAATTCCTAAATACTAAATCCAAAATTGAACTATGGGTCGTTCTCTAAAAAAAGGTCCTTTTGTTGCGGATCATCTCCTAAAGAAAATTGAAAAGCTCAACGATAACAACAGAAAAGAAGTTATTAAAACTTGGTCACGAGCTTCGACAATTTTGCCCCTAATGGTAGGTCACACTATAGCTGTTCATAACGGACGCCAACACGTTCCTGTTTTTGTAAATGAACAGATGGTAGGACATAAGTTGGGTGAATTTGCCCCGACACGCACCTACAGGGGTCATGGAAAAAGCGACAAAAAAGCAGGTAGGTAGTTATTAGTCATTGGTCATTTGTCATTTGTTATTGGTCATTAGTTATTAGCTTTCGACAAAGGACAAAGGATAAAGGACGAAGGACGAAGGACAAAATTGGAGAAAATTATGGCTACTAATACTACTGAAGTAAAAGCGATCGCTCGTTTTATCCGCATCTCGGCTTACAAGGTGCGTCGGGTACTCGATCAAATCCGCGGACGATCTTACCGAGAAGCGTTAATCATCCTGGAATTCATGCCCTATCGCGCTACTGAACCCATATTGAAGGTTCTCAGAAGCGCTGCTGCCAATGCCGAACACAATGCTGGGTTAGATCGGACTCAACTAGTGATTACTCAGGCTTATGCCGATCAAGGGCCGCCGTTAAAGCGGTTCCAGCCAAGAGCGCAAGGTCGAGCTTACCAAATTCGCAAACCGACGTGTCATATTACCGTAGCTGTTGCAGCTGCTCCAGAAAAATAAGCACGTTAACCAATAAATTGCGTAAAGTAAGAAATTTAAGAGGAAGCATTTGTGGGACAAAAGATTCATCCAGTTGGTTTTCGCCTGGGTATTACACATGAACATCAATCCCGTTGGTTTGCTGTTCCCGATCGCTATCCAGAACTTCTCCAAGAAGATCACAAACTGCGTCAATACATAGAACAAAAGCTGGGTAGACAGGCTCAAAATAACGCCGGAATTTCCGAAGTGCGGATTGAGCGCAAAGCTGACCAAATCGATTTAGAAGTACGTACAGCTAGACCTGGGGTAGTAGTGGGTCGCGGTGGACAAGGTATCGAATCTTTACGTACCGGACTCCAAGGGTTGTTGGGTAGTAATCGTCAAATTCGGATCAATGTAGTTGAAGTTCAACGAGTTGATGCTGACGCCTACCTAATTGCCGAATACATTGCTCAACAATTGGAACGTCGGGTTTCCTTCCGCCGGGTAGTAAGACAGTCAATTCAGCGCGCCCAACGTGCTGGCGTCCAAGGTATTAAAATCCAAGTTAGCGGTCGCCTCAACGGTGCGGAAATTGCTCGAACAGAGTGGACTCGTGAAGGTAGAGTACCTTTACATACCTTACGGGCTGACATTGACTACTCTTATTGCACAGCAAAAACTGTTTACGGCATTTTGGGTATCAAAGTATGGGTGTTTAAAGGAGAAATTATTCCTGGACAGGAACCAGATCCGCTACCACCAGCAAGCCGCGATCGCGAACGTGACCCCCGCGATCGCGAACGTGAACCCCGTCGTCGTCAACAACAACGTCGTCGCCAGCAATTTGAAGACCGCTCAAATGAAGGATAAATCGTCATTAGTCATTAGTCATTAGTAAATGGCAGATGGCAAATGACAAATGACAAATGACAAATGACAAATGACAAACCATGTTAAGCCCTAGAAGAACTAAATTCCGCAAACAACAGCGGGGACGGATGGAGGGACTAGCCAGCCGTGGTAGTACCCTCAACTTCGGTGATTTTGCACTCCAAGCTCAAGAACCTGCTTGGATTACCTCGCGTCAAATCGAGGCTTCCCGTCGGGCAATGACTCGTTATATTCGTCGGGGTGGACAAATCTGGATTCGGATTTTCCCTGATAAACCTGTAACCATGCGTCCTGCTGAAACCCGGATGGGTTCCGGTAAAGGTAATCCAGAATTTTGGGTAGCTGTAGTCAAGCCAGGACGAATTTTGTTTGAAATCGGTGGAGTTTCTGAAGAAATCGCTCGTGAAGCGATGCGTTTGGCTTCATTTAAATTGCCCATCAAAACTAAGTTTATTGTGCGCTCTCAACCACAGGAGCAGGAGTAGCTTATGCCTCTTCCCAAAATGTCAGAAGCTAGAGAATTAAGCGACGATAAGCTCTCTGATGAAATTGTCGCGATCAAAAGACAACTATTTCAATTGCGCTTGCAAAAAGCCACCAGACAATTAGAAAAGCCCCACCAGTTTCGACAATTGCGCCACCGCCTAGCCCAATTGCTGACGCTAGAAACAGAACGCAAACGGGCAGCAAGTGAATCGGCTAAAGAAGCAAAGTAGGAGATTATGGCAGTTAAAGAACGAGTTGGCTTGGTAGTGAGCGATAAAATGCAAAAAACTGTGGTAGTCGCCATAGAAAACCGCGCTCCTCACCCCAAGTACGGCAAGATTGTGGTTAACACCCAACGATATAAAGTTCACGACGAAGAAAATCAGTGTAAAGTAGGCGATCGCGTTCGCATTCAGGAAACTAGACCCCTGAGCAAAACTAAGCGCTGGAAAATCACAGAAGTCCTGAACGTCAAGCCTACTTAAACCTCATCGTTGTTAGCAACTAACAACATTACAAGGGAGAATAATTGTGATTCAACCCCAGACTTACCTGAATGTCGCAGATAATAGCGGCGCCCGCAAACTGATGTGCATCCGCATATTAGGCGGAGGCAACCGTCGTTATGGTTTTATTGGCGATAAAATTATCGCAGTTGTCAAAGATGCTACACCGAACATGGCTGTTAAAAAGTCTGATGTGGTGGAAGCAGTAATTGTTCGGACTCGAAAAGCTGTAAATCGTGACAGCGGCATGAGTATTCGCTTTGATGATAACGCTGCTGTAATCATCAACAAAGACGGTAATCCCAGAGGCACACGGGTTTTTGGCCCAGTTGCACGGGAATTGCGCGATAAAAACTTCACCAAAATTGTTTCTCTGGCTCCGGAGGTGCTTTAATGGCAACCAAACAGGGTACGCCCAAAGTATTCCACAAAATGCACGTCAAAACTGGCGACACTGTACAAGTGATTGCTGGCAAAGACAAAGGAAAAGTTGGCGAAATTACTCAGGCACTTCCCCAACTGAGTAAAGTCATCGTCAAAGGTGTCAACATTAAAACCAAGCACGTTAAACCCCAACAAGAAGGGGAATCAGGGCGAATTATTACCCAAGAATTCCCGATTCATAGCTCCAACGTAATGCTTTATTCCACCAAGCAAAACGTTGCCAGTCGTGTTGGTTATACCTTTACTTCAGAAGGCAAAAAGGTGAGAAAACTCAAGAAAACTGGCGAAATTCTAGATAAATAGTCATTAGTCATTGGTCATTAGTCATTAGTTATTTAGTAAAAACACAAATAACAAAAGACAAAGGACAAATAACAAAAGACAATAAAAGTTCCCTGACCAAGCCCAGGGATATCAGGACAAAAAACTATGGCGACAACAAGACTCAAAACCTTATATCAAGAGACGATCGTCCCCAAACTGATTAATCAGTTTCAATATACCAACGTTCATCAAGTACCGAAGTTAGTAAAGGTTACGATTAACCGAGGTTTGGGTGAAGCAGCTCAAAATGCGAAGTCGCTGGAAGCATCCATAAACGAAATTTCAGTGATCACTGGTCAAAAACCAGTAGTGACACGGGCGAAAAAGGCGATCGCTGGCTTTAAGATTCGTCAAGGGATGCCTGTGGGGATCATGGTGACACTCAGAGCCGAACGAATGTATGCCTTTTTTGATCGGTTAGTTAGCCTGTCACTACCCAGAATTCGAGATTTTCGCGGCGTTAGCCCCAAAAGCTTTGACGGACGCGGTAACTACACTCTAGGTGTGAGAGAACAGCTAATTTTTCCAGAAGTCGAATACGACAGCATCGATCAAGTGCGTGGTCTGGATATTTCCATCATCACCACAGCAAAAAACGACGAAGAGGGACGCGCCTTACTTAAAGAATTAGGAATGCCCTTTCGCGATCAATAAGTTCATCTATAGAGGGAACGATGGCGGCTAACGACACAATTGCAGATATGCTGACGCGCATCCGCAATGCCAACCTGGCGCGGCATCAAACTACACAAGTGCCAGCGACAAAATTGACCCGAAGCATTGCCAAAGTGCTACGGGAGGAAGGCTTTATTGCTGAAATCGAAGAAGCAGAAGAAGGGGTAAAACGCAATCTGGTGATTTCCCTGAAATACAAGGGAAAAAACCGTCAACCTCTGATCACCGCTTTAAAGCGAGTGAGTAAGCCTGGCTTGCGTGTTTATTCAAATCGAAAAGAATTACCAAGGGTACTAGGCGGCATTGGCATTGCCATTATTTCTACATCCAGTGGCATTATGACTGACCGCGAAGCGCGGCGTCAGAACTTGGGTGGCGAAGTACTTTGTTACGTTTGGTAGTCATTGGTCATTAGTCATTGGTCATTAGTCATTTGTTATTAGTGAAAGACAAAGGACAAAAGACAAAGGACAAAGGACAAATAACAAAGGACAAAAAGTCATGTCACGTATTGGTAAACGTCCAATTACTATTCCCGCCAAAGTTCAAGTGGCGATCGATGGTACGAATATTGTGGTGAAAGGCCCGAAAGGAGAACTTTCTCGCACTCTCAGAGATAATGTCTCACTCTCTCAAGAGGGAGAAATATTACACGTAAATCGTCGGGATGAAACTCGGACATCGAAGCAATTACACGGCTTGAGCCGCACTTTAGTTGCCAATATGGTCGAGGGAGTTTCCCAAGGTTTTCAGCGCCGTTTGGAAATCCAAGGTGTTGGTTACAGGGCACAAATTCAAGGGCGTAACCTAGTTTTAAATATGGGTTATAGCCATCAAGTGCAAATTGAACCACCAGATGGAATTCAGTTTGCAGTAGAAGGTACCACTAACGTCATTGTTAGCGGCTATGACAAAGAAATCGTAGGTAACACAGCCGCCAAAATTCGTGCCGTTCGTCCACCAGAACCTTACAAAGGTAAAGGCATCCGCTATGCCGGTGAAGTGGTCAGACGGAAAGCTGGTAAGACTGGTAAGGGTGGTAAGAAGTAGAAATGAAACTTACTCGTAGAGAATCAAAAAACCGTCGTCATCGACGCGTTCGTGGCAAAGTGATTGGCTCCCCAGAACGTCCCCGTTTAGCGGTATTTCGTTCTAATGAGCATATTTATGCCCAAGTAATTGATGATACTCAGCATCAAACTATCGTGGCAGCATCGACTGTAGAACCAGAGTTGAAATCTAGTTTAGCGTCATGTGCAAACCGTGATGCATCGGTACAAGTTGGGAAGTTGATCGCACTGCGATCGCTAGAAAAAGGCATCACCAAAGTAGTCTTTGATCGCGGTGGTAACTTATATCATGGTCGTGTCAAAGCACTAGCTGATGCAGCACGCGAAGCTGGTTTAGATTTCTAAAGTCATTGGTCATTAGTCATTAGTTATTGGACAAATGACAAAGGACAAATGACAAATGACAACTGACAAATGACGTTCACCAGAGCATGAATTATGGCAACAGAGCGTAAGAGTAGAACAAAGCGTGCCAAAAAAGAAGAAACCACTTGGCAAGAGCGGGTGATCCAAATCCGCCGCGTAAGTAAAGTGGTTAAAGGTGGTAAGAAACTCAGCTTCCGAGCGATCGTTGTCGTTGGTAACGAACGCGGTCAGGTTGGAGTTGGAGTAGGCAAAGCTTCAGATGTAATTGGCGCCGTTAAAAAAGGCGTAGCCGACGGCAAAAAACACCTCATTGATATCCCAATCACCAAATCCAACTCCATCCCCCATCCTATTGATGGTGTCGGTGGTGGTGCAAAAGTGCTTATGCGTCCAGCCGCACCTGGTACTGGGGTAATTGCTGGTGGTGCTGTGCGAACTGTGTTGGAATTAGCCGGAGTTCGTAACGTCCTAGCCAAACAACTAGGCTCCAACAATCCGCTCAATAATGCTAGAGCCGCAGTTAATGCCTTATCTACACTGCGTACCCTTTCTGAAGTCGCCGAAGATCGCGGTATTCCTATTCAAAATCTCTACATCTAATTTAGTCATTAGTCATTGGTCATGAGTCATTAGTGAATAACAAAGGACAAATGACAAATGACAAACGACAAATGACAAACGACAAATGAGAACTTGATAACTTATGAGACTCCATGATGTTAAGCCGCAAAAAGGCTCAAAGAAACGCAAGCGCCGTGTAGCTAGAGGTATTTCTGCCGGTCAAGGCGCTAGTGCTGGTCTAGGTATGCGGGGTCAAAAATCTCGTTCTGGTAGTGGTACCCGGCCAGGTTTTGAAGGTGGTCAACAGCCATTGTACCGCCGCTTACCTAAGCTGAAGGGCTTTCCGATTATTAATCAGAGGATTTACACTACGATTAATGTAGAGAAGCTAGCCTCCCTTCCCGCGAATACGGAAGTAACTTTGACCTCATTGAAAGCCGCAGGTATCCTGACTGCTGTCAAAGGGCCACTGAAAGTTTTAGGTAACGGGGAATTGAGCATCCCGCTCAAAGTACAAGCGGCAGCTTTCACAGGTTCAGCTCGTAGCAAAATTGAGGCAGCTGGTGGTAGTTGTGAAGTCTTATGAGTGAGCCGGAACAGCGCACTTAAATGCAAGCCAACTCGCTGCCAGTGCTTGGTTCACTATAAAGGTAGCACTCTATGATCAGTCGAGATAAAGCCCCAACGGCTCAAGAAACTTTTATGCAGATGGCGCAGGCAGCTGGCCTAAGAGGTAGGTTGCTTGTGACCGTCGGTATTTTAATTTTGGTTCGCCTGGGTATTTTCTTACCCGTACCAGGGATTGATAGACCGAGATTTGCCGAAGCCATATCGGGCAGTAATTCCATATTCGGCTTATTGGATATATTTTCCGGGCGAGGACTTTCGACTTTGGGAGTCTTTGCTTTAGGAATTTTGCCCTTCATTAATGCGTCTATTATCATCCAATTGCTCACTGCGGCAATTCCATCTTTAGAAAATTTACAAAAAAATGAAGGGGAAGCCGGTCGGCGAAAAATATCGCAAATTACCCGCTATGTCACTGTAGTTTGGGCAATTCTTCAAAGTACAGCTTTTTCGGCATTATTCCTTCAGCAATTCGCCATCAAGCCAGGGCCTATATTTGTCGCTGAAACTGCGATCGCTCTGACTGCTGGTTCTATGTTCGTCATGTGGGCATCAGAACTAATTACAGAACGGGGCATTGGTAATGGTGCATCATTGTTGATTTTTGTCAACATTGTTGCGTCATTACCAAAAGCTTTAGGCGATACCATTGATTTGGTACAAGTAGGTGGTCGGGAAACAGTAGGTCGGGTGATCGTGCTGATCTTAGTTTTCCTAGCAACAATTGTTGGTATTGTGATTGTGCAAGAAGGAATGCGCCGCATCCCAATTATTTCAGCTCGTCGCCAAGTAGGTCGGAGAGTTTTAGCAGAGCAGCGCAGCTATCTGCCCCTGCGGCTAAATCAAGGTGGCGTAATGCCAATTATTTTTGCTGCTGCCATCCTCAGTTTGCCACTGCTGATCGCCAATTTTACTAAAAATGCCGATTTGGCGAATATAGTTAACACTTATTTGAGTCCAAGTGGTTCTAGCTCCTGGGTCTATGCCTTGGTGTACATGGTTTCCATCATTTTCTTCAGCTACTTTTATTCTTCGTTGATTCTCAACCCAGTAGATGTGGCGCAGAACTTGAAGAAAATGGGTTCTAGTATTCCCGGAATTCGTCCCGGTAAGGCAACTAGCGAGTATATAGAACGTGTGTCCAACCGACTCACTTTTTTAGGTGCGATCTTTTTGGGCTTCGTTGCGATTATCCCCACAGCCGTGGAAAGTGCTTTGAATGTGAAAACTTTCCAGGGGATAGGTGCTACCTCTTTGTTAATTTTAGTTGGTGTGGCAATTGAGACAGCCAAACAAGTCCAAACTTATGTCATCTCTCAGCGCTATGAAGGAATGGTGAAATAATAGTGACGCGATTAATCTTCTTGGGGCCACCTGGAGCGGGTAAAGGAACACAAGCTCAAACTTTGGCTCAACACTTGAGTATTCCCCATATCTCTACGGGTGAAATATTAAGGCAAGCCATGACAGAGCAGACTCCTTTAGGAATCAAAGCTCAAAGCTATGTTGATAGCGGCGAGTTAGTACCCGACCAGCTAGTGGAAGACTTGGTACAGGAGCGCCTCGATCAGCCAGATGCCAAAAATGGTTGGATTCTTGATGGATTCCCCCGGAAAGTGACCCAAGCAGCTTTTCTGGAGAAGTTACTGGAAGCAATACATCAAGGTGGCGAAAGGGTAGTCAATTTAGATGCACCAGATGAAATTGTCATCGCACGTTTACTAGCTAGAGGACGAAAAGATGATACCGAAGAGGTGATTCGTCGTCGTTTAGAAGTTTACCGCGCTGAAACTGCACCTTTAATTGATTATTACGGCGATCGCAAAAAACTCCTAACAGTCAATGGCAATCAGTCCCAAGAAGATGTCACTGGTGAACTACAAAAGGTAATCGCTTCCTGAAAACGAGGGGAAGTACGGACTAGATAATTCCCGGCTCCCCCCTCACCGCTCCCAAGAAAAAGATCAATTTTAGCTAAGATATATTAATAAACTGTTGATATATTTCTTAAAATGTGTTTCTTTGCAGATCAAGCGCTGCAACTGAACACGAAATTGTTGAGTTGAGGAAAAAACAAATTGTCTAAGCAAGATTTGATTGAAATGGAAGGCACGGTTACAGAGTCCTTGCCCAATGCGATGTTTCGCGTTGACTTGGACAATGGCTTTAACGTGCTAGCACACATTTCCGGCAAGATTCGCCGAAATTATATCAAGATTTTGCCCGGCGATCGCGTCAAGGTGGAGTTAACTCCTTACGACTTGACCAAAGGCAGAATCACCTATCGACTACGCAAGAAGTAAGTATATGTAGAGAATTTTACCATAAAACCATTTTTTTGACTGTTTATTAGTCATTTAACTGGATTAATTTCCCTAGAAATGCTATAATTTTATATTTGGAGTCAAAAAATAAAAGGCATGAAAGTTAGAGCCTCAGTCAAGAAAATTTGTGAAAAATGTAACGTGATCAAACGTCGTGGTCGCGTTATGGTGATTTGCGTGAACCCCAAGCACAAACAACGTCAAGGATAACACTCTTACCAATAGAGTGAGTTGTAACACGCATATCATCATTAAAACGAAAAGACGCGATTAATCACGTTTTTCCAACCAACAGTAATTGCGAGAACAATAGGGAGAGTTCATTGTGGCACGTATTGCCGGAGTAGACCTTCCACGCGATAAGCGCGTCGAGATCGGTCTAACTTACATCTACGGAATTGGATTATCACGCGCTCAAGAAATTATAGCGACAACTGGTGTGAACCCAGATACCCGTGTTAAGGACTTAAGCGATGCCGATGTAACAGCCCTACGAGGGGAAATAGAAACCAACTATCAAGTTGAAGGCGACTTGCGGCGCTTGGAGTCTTTGAACATCAAGCGCTTAGTTGACATTGGTACCTACAGAGGTCGTCGTCATCGCATGGGCTTACCAGTCAGAGGCCAAAGAACTCGCACCAATGCTAGAACCCGTCGAGGTAGAAGGCAGACAGTGGCTGGGAAGAAGAAAGCTCCAGGGAAATAATTTTGCAACGCTTGTTAATCCGAGCAAGTTTTACCTTAAATCAACTAAACAAGTATGGCGAGACAACCAACTAAAAAAACCGGGAGCAAGAAGCAGAAACGGAATGTACCCAGTGGAATGGCCTACATCCAGTCTACTTTCAACAATAGCATTGTCACCATTACCGATCAAAATGGAGATGTCATCTCTTGGGCCAGTGCTGGTTCTAGCGGTTTTAAGGGAGCAAAAAAGGGAACTCCCTTTGCAGCGCAAACCGCAGCTGAAAGTGCAGCCCGTCGAGCTATCGATCAAGGAATGCGCCAAATTGAAGTAATGGTCAGTGGTCCAGGAGCGGGTAGAGAAACCGCTATCCGAGCGCTTCAAGGAGCAGGACTGGAAATTACACTGATTCGGGATATTACCCCGATTCCTCACAATGGTTGTCGTCCGCCCAAGCGCCGTCGAGTTTAAATAGCAAAACTTGGGCAGTGAGAACGAAAAGTTACAGCCAGCAATGACCGCTTGAGCGTCTAACGTTCAAACTGTCATTGAGTTAAAGGTTGGGCGACCAGAAGCACGTCAGATTTTTCCGCCGGGAAAGCTGTTAAACTTCGGGCTACCCAAAATATTATTAGCGCCTGCAAGCTGAATGGGAGTGTCAAACTATACCGTAATTTTATACTAATAGTTTGATAGACCTAATAATCTACAGGACATAAATTCAATTCTGGAGGCAATTGATTTGTCTGCTAGCAGCACCTTAGAAGAAGGGAGGCTCATCCGTGGCGCAGTTTCAAATTGAATGTGTAGAGTCGAATACCGAAGAAAGTCGGAACCATTACAGTAAATTTGTTTTGGAACCTCTCGAACGCGGTCAAGGGACAACTGTTGGCAACGCACTGCGGCGGGTTTTACTGTCTAATTTAGAAGGTACAGCAGTTACAGCAGTGCGGATTGCGGGCGTTTCACATGAGTTCGCCACAGTTCCGGGCGTGCGGGAAGATGTGCTGGAAATCCTCATGAGAATGAAGGAAGTTATCCTGAAAAACTATTCTTCGCAGCCTCAGATTGGTAGATTACTTGTTAGCGGCCCAGCAACAATCACTGCGGCACATTTTGATTTACCCAGTGAAGTAGAAGTCATCGATCAGACTCAGTATGTAGCCACCATCGCTGAGGGTGGAAAGCTGGAAATGGAATTTCGGATCGAGAAGGGCAAAGGCTATCGCACTGTAGAGCGAGGACGTGAGGAAGCCACATCGTTGGATTTTCTCCAAATCGACTCAATATTTATGCCGGTGCGAAAAGTCAACTACAGTGTTGAAGAATCTCGTGGGGAAGGCTTGATTCCAAAAGACCGACTACTGTTGGAAGTTTGGACAAATGGTAGTATTTCCCCTCAAGAAGCACTATCATCTGCCGCTGCGATCTTGGTAGATTTATTCAACCCGTTGAAAGACATCTCCCTAGAACCAACAGATACAGGTTCGGATATTCCAGACGACCCAACTGCCCAGATACCCATCGAAGAGTTGCAACTTTCTGTTCGGGCATATAACTGTCTCAAGCGGGCACAAGTTAACTCTGTGGCAGATTTGTTGGATTATACCCAAGAAGACCTCTTAGAAATTAAGAACTTTGGGCAGAAGTCAGCAGAAGAAGTCGTGGAAGCTTTGCAGCGACGCTTGGGCATCACACTGCCAATGGAAAGAGGCTCTAAACACCCTTAAGAAAAACCGTTCATAATTCATAGTGCATAATTATGCGTCACCGTTGTCGCGTCAAAAAACTCAGTAAACCAGCCGATCAACGCCGTGCTTTACTGCGATCGCTCGCCACCGAGCTGATCCGTCATGGTAAGATCACCACCACTTTAATTAGAGCGAAAGTTCTAAGAAGTGAAGTGGAAAAAATGATTACCCTAGCCAAAAATGGCTCCTTGTCAGCACGCCGCGAAGCTCTTGGCTATATCTTCGACAAACAACTGGTTCACGCTCTATTTGAGCAAGCTCCTACTCGATATGGCGATCGCCAGGGCGGTTATACCCGCATCCTGCATACCGTACCGCGTCGAGGCGATAATGCAAAAATGGCAATAATTGAATTGGTTTAAGTCATTTAGTCATTGGTTATTAGTCATTAGTCATTGCTCATTGGTCATTAGTGAATAACAAAGGACAACTGACAAAGGACAAATGACGAAGGACAAATGACAAAAGACAAAATCTGTATGTTAGAAAGCCACCAGCCGACACAAACTCATCGAGTAGCCTTGGTAATCCAATACCTGGGCACTCATTTTCATGGCTGGCAAAGGCAAAAACAACACCGGACAGTCCAAGAAGAGATCGAAATTGCGATCGCTACTATTCTTGGGTATCATGTAACACTACATGGTGCCGGGCGAACCGATTCTGGAGTTCATGCTGCTGCTCAAGTAGCCCATTTTGAAGCTACAGGTTTAATTCCGCCTCATAAATGGGCAACAATCCTCAACAGCTACCTGCCGCCAGATATATTAATCAGGGCTTCAGCTAGTGTAGATAACCGTTGGCACGCCCGCTTTAGTGCAGCCTATCGACGATATCGCTACACAATATACACTGAAGATCGGCTTAACTTGTTTGTAAGACCCTTCAGTTGGCATTATTATTATGCACCCCTGGATGAATCTTTAATCCAAGCTGCCCTAAAACCTCTTTTAGGAAAGCATCACTTAGCTGCTTTTCACCGTGCAGGCTCAAAGCGATCGCATTCCTGGGTAGAAGTGCAAGCAGCAGAGTGTCGTCGCAGTGGGCCATTTATCCATATTGAAATACAGGCAGATGGATTTTTATATGGCATGGTACGGCTGTTGGTAGGGATGCTGGTAGAAGTAGGTTCTGGACAACGAACACTTTCTAACTTCACCGAACTCTGGAAAGAAGAACGCCGGGAAGAAGTGAAATATGCCGCACCGCCTCAAGGCTTGTGCTTGTTGCGAGTCGGCTATCCCGATTTTCCCTTTCCAAAAGAGATTTGGTACGATACCTTGCCAAAGTTCGTCACTAGTCAAGAGTCATTAGTCATTGGTTAGTAGAGACGCGATTAATCGCGTCTGTACAATGGTCATTAGTGAATAACAAAGGACAACTGACAAATGACAAAGGACAAATGACTAATGACAAATTGAAAATGACAAAGGACAAATGACAAATGACAACAGTTAAAACATACCTTCCTTCTCAAGCAACCCTTGAGCGTGAGTGGTACATAGTAGATGCCACCGATAAACGACTCGGTCGGCTCGCTAGTGAAATCGCTCAGGTATTGAGAGGCAAAAAGAAACCCGAATATACACCTCATCTAGATACAGGTGACTTCGTAATCGTCATCAATGCCGAGAAAGTAGCAGTTACAGGCAAAAAGCGCACTCAAAAGCTTTACCGCCGCCATTCTGGTCGTCCTGGTGGGATGAAAACCGAAACTTTCGCTAAACTGCAAGACCGCATACCAGAGCGAATTTTAGAACAAGCTGTTAAAGGTATGCTACCTAAAAATAGCCTGGGTAAGCAGTTGTTCACCAAGCTAAAAGTCTACGCTGGGCCTACGCATCCCCATGATGCTCAAAAACCTAAAGAACTAAAAGTTAGTACAATTCCTGGAGAAGAAAATTAATGGTAGTAGCAGATGCTAATAGCGGTCGCGCCGTATACTGGGGTACTGGCCGTCGTAAGAACGCAGTAGCACGGGTACGCTTGGTTCCAGGCACCGGTCAACTGATTGTGAACGGTAAAGATGGAACCTTGTATTTCCAATTTAACCCCAACTACTTGGGAGTGATTAAAGCGCCCCTGGAAACTCTGGGATTAGAAAACGAATATGACATTTTGGTAAAAGCAGAAGGCGGCGGCTTGACCGGACAGGCTGATTCTGTTCGTTTGGGAGTTGCTCGTGCTTTGTGCCAACTAGACCCAGACAACCGCCCACCTTTGAAAACCGAAGGTTACTTGACTCGTGATCCGAGAGCAAAAGAGCGGAAAAAATATGGTTTACATAAAGCCCGGAAAGCGCCTCAGTACTCTAAGCGTTAGGAAATTGGGCATTGGGCATTGGGAATTGGGCATGGGGCATTGATGAATAACCA
Organism: Nostoc sp. DedQUE12b; assembly: GCF_034530835.1. Classification (NCBI taxonomy): domain Bacteria; kingdom Bacillati; phylum Cyanobacteriota; class Cyanophyceae; order Nostocales; family Nostocaceae; genus Nostoc; species Nostoc sp. DedQUE12b. Next base: position 52,310 of record NZ_JAVRCI010000046.1, read on the forward strand.
ATAATTATTCTTCTCCTGTTCCCTCATCTCCCTACTCCCCACTCCCTAGCTCCAATTGAAACCTGAAAGTTATAATTGATATAGATTCATCACAAAAAGAACAATGGCTAAAGCTGATATTCACCCCAAGTGGTATCCAGATGCTAAAGTTTACTGCAACGGTCAAGTTGTTATGACCATTGGCTCTACCAAGCCAGAATTGCATGTAGATGTTTGGTCTGGAAATCACCCATTTTACACCGGCACTCAGAAGATTATTGACACTGAAGGTCGAGTAGAGCGCTTCCTCCGCAAGTACGGCATGAGCAGCACTCAAACATCTGGCGACGATCAAAACAAAAAGTAGCGGGTTGGCTCTGCTGTTAACGACGGCCCTGCATCAGCTGGGTCGATTTTCATTTATATGCTCGAGCCAATTTGTTATTTTTTAAGGAGCGATCGCACTCGTCATGGCTGAATCATACTTACTGGACAAACTAAAATCCGTTGAACAAACTTTTAATGAATTAACACGTCGTCTTGGCGACCCCGATACCGCTAGCAATCCTGATGAGTATCAAGAAATTGCTAAGTCTCGTTCTTCTTTGGAAGAAGTAGTTAATACTTATGAAATTTGGAAAGCAGCCCAAGAAGACTTGACAGGAGCGCGTCAGGTTTACAAAGAATCTGCAAGTGACCCAGAGTTGCAAGAAATGGCGGCACTGGAAGTAAAAGAACTTGAAGAAAAAATAGAACATTTAGAGTCTCGTTTGAAGGTATTACTGCTACCACGCGACCCCAATGATGAAAAGAATATCATGCTGGAAATTCGCGCTGGTACTGGTGGCGATGAAGCAAGTATTTGGGCTGGCGATTTGATGCAGATGTACACCCGCTATGCCCAGACTCAAGGTTGGAAAGTTTCTCTAGTGAGCGAATCTAGAGGAGAAATGGGTGGCTGGAAAGAAGTCATTCTCGAAATTAAAGGTAATGACGTTTACAGCCAGTTAAAGTTTGAAGCTGGAGTGCATCGCGTGCAGCGCGTGCCGGCAACTGAATCTGGTGGACGGGTTCATACTTCTACAGCTACCGTGGCGATTATGCCAGAGGTCGATGATGTGGAAATTCACATTGACCCGAAAGATATTGAAATGACCACAGCTCGTTCTGGTGGTGCTGGTGGACAAAACGTCAACAAGGTGGAAACAGCCGTTGACTTGATGCACAAACCGACGGGAATACGCATTTTCTGTACAGAAGAACGCAGCCAGTTGCAAAACAAAGAACGGGCGATGCAAATTTTGCGGGCGAAGTTGTATGAAATCAAGTTAAGCGAACAACAAGAAACTGTAACTTCCATGCGGCGATCGCAGGTTGGTACTGGATCGCGATCGGAAAAAATTCGCACCTATAATTATAAAGATAACCGCGCTACCGATCATCGGTTAGGTCAGAATTATTCCCTTACCCCTGTTTTGGATGGTGACTTAGAAACGCTTATCCAATCTTGTATATCTCTAGACCAGCAAGAACGTCTCGCGGAGTTAGCGACTTCTGCCGCTAACTAATTTTTGCCCTTAAAGATACTGTAAAATCACTTGTTGTTCTGTTATTTTTAACAGACACAGGTGGTTTTCTAATATCATGTCGAGTGCATCTTCTATTTCACTGGGATAATGGTAATAGGCAAATTCGTACTTTATAACGTAGTTTAGTTTCGCCCATTCCTTCAGGGTTTGACAGGTATAAATTAATTTCTCTACTTCCTTTTGCCAACGCGCAAAAATCCGGTAGCTAAAAAAGCTGCTGCATATATTGCCTTTTACATCCCAGTAGGAAATACACACTTGATGCTTCAGAAGGTGGATTTTTTTGATTTGCTTAACATCGTAGCCTTTAACTTTTAAAGCTTCTTTGGTTTCTGCGTCAGAAATGTTCCACTGTTCTGGTTGAATTTTATTAGTGGCTATAAGGTTTTTACCTTTGCGGCGATATTGGTTAATTTTGCGTGGCTTGCGAAACATGATGCACCTTCGATATTATTTCTTCGCAGCAAAGTTGAGCTACTAGCACAAGCGCCGTAGCAAACTAAGTTTTTTGGGTTGGTTAAAGATAGATGGGTTAGTCTACTAGCTTGATGCCTATAGTTGCCGATTTACAACCAGAGATATAGTTTAGTACTAAAACATAAGGCTGTCAATATAAAAGTAAACTTGTAATATTGAAAGTAAACTTGTAAATACAGTTGGCTAGCTATATAAGCAGTGAAGATCGAAAGCAAACAAAAACTGATTGAAATCATTAAACTAGCTCGCGGTTCAATGAGTCAGCGAGCATTTGGTAAGCTTTTGGGGGTATCTGCTACTGCTGTTCAGATGTGGGAAAAAGGTGTGAAAGTGCCAGATACAGAAAATTTGGCTCGAATCGCATCTAAAGCAGGCTACACAATGGAAGAGTTAATCAGCTGCATAGATGGCAAGCCAATTCCAGAAACCTCAGATTTGAGTCTGATTCTTAGACAAATCCAGCACATGCCTTTGGCTCAAGTGGCTCAAATTGTGCAAGCTGCGGCAGATAGATTAGCGGCTGTGGCTGAAGCATCCGGGGATGAAGCAAAAGCAAGTTGAATATTTGTTCAGCATTGAATTTAAATCATCAAACCAGCTCGCGATCCTTTGCCGTCAAGATTCAACTCTATGGACAAACCTTTTTTGTATGACCAAGATTTCTATGGCTGGACACAGCAGCAGGCTAAAGCGTTAGAGCAGAGACTAGTTATGGAACTAGACTGGCAACACCTGCAAGAGGAAATTCAAGCTTTGGGGAGACAGGAGTATCGGGAACTCGTGAGCCGTCTAAGTGTATTACTTGGTCATCTCTTGAAGTGGGAGTATCAACCCGAACAACGCTCTCGCAGCTGGTTTTTAACAATTCGAGAACAGCGTCGCGCCATCCACAGACATTTGCGACAGAATCCTAGCTTAAAGTCTCGAATAGAAGAAGCCTTGTTAGATGGCTTTGAAGCGGGAGTCGATTTGGCGCTACGAGAAACTAACTTACCATTACGAATTTTCCCAGAGCATTGCCCTTATTTATTTGATGATGCGATCGCAGACAATTTTCTGTGCGATACTCGTCAAGACTGGGAAGGATAATTCCTACCACTTTTCTTACCCTCATTTTTTATTTTGAGACATATTATATTTGTCAATAGGTAATAGAAACTAGCTTTTCAAAATCTTGGTAATTAAAGCTTTGTTGCTTTTTAGCATATTTACCATATATATCGTAGTATACCTTGTTATCTTGAAATCTGAAGAAACATCCTGCTATCGGCAATTGCTCACTTTTAAGTCTAAAAATTATTGTGTTTAAAGCATATTGCCCATACTTATTAGTAAGGTAATTAAAGCTATCAAAACTTCCATTGACAGCTTTTTCAAAGTCTAGTATGTCATTCTCTATATTATTAGAACTTTGCAAAAGTAAAGGTGGTATATCTCTAAGACTATTGAGATTATTACTTGTAAATACTGCATTTTTGTTGGTGTATGCAATTATTTGATGATAATTATATAAAATACCAATTTCTGAACAAGAATTTTTTAGATATTTTTCAATCTGCTTTTCGTGATTACGCAAGTTTTCTTCTTCTCGCTTAATCTCTACAATCATTAGTGGAGGACAATATGGTTTAAAATATTTGTTTTTTACGATTTTATATAATTCTATATCATGATGATCTGATTCTACTTTAATATCAATTTTATTTGGAAATAAACCACTTTTATTTACCAAAAAGTAGATAAATAATTGTCTAACTTTTTCTTCTGGCCTTCCATCAAGAATAATTTCCTTATCCCTAACCAAGCATTTTGTATATTCTGTATAATTTTTCTTGTAGATATTTAGGGTTCTGGATACTTCTTCGGTTAAGCTAGTCATAAATAGTAAGTTTTATTTAGTTATAAACTGGTTATAGGGACACAATAAAATTGCGTCCCCTTGTATTTATCATGCAATAATCGAAAATTAGTTCACACCTATTTTTCCCCAAAAAAACTTAATATTTTAGTAACTAGTTCTGCCCAATATTGTCCTGCTTTAATCTCTAAAAATATGTTTAAGCTTTGCTCAGTCTCAAGTTCGTGCTTCAATGTCTTGCATACGTTATCTGTATAGGTTATACCTGGAGGTCTTACCTTACCCTTTTCCTCAAT